>NZ_JBPWAP010000066.1:0-25529 GCF_051776705.1 Bacillus cereus group sp. BceL291
CAGAAAAGAGTAAACGATTAACGGGTATCAACATATATGTTACGAATACGCCTTGGGAAGTGGTTCCGATGGAACAAATCCATGATTTTTACTCCCTCCGCTGGCAGATCGGCGTGTCCAGATAAGGACACATTATCTAGTTGGTGAAAGTCCAATCGGGGGAATAGACTCCACTCCCGTAGCCTGAGAGGCGCCATGAAGTGAAAGCGACATGGCGAAGCCCTCTGACATCACATGCAAAAGGCATGTGGGCAAATCTCCAGGTTGTAACGTACAGTGAACGTAGATGTAGCCTCGTTACACGCAATTCCGGTGGCTGAGACGGTCGATAACGTGCGAAAGCAGCAAGAACTGACCGAAACGAGTCTGGAACGGCAGTTCTCACCGGCGGGGTATCAGCGGCGACATGGAGAGAAAGATAATGTGGAAACTGGAGAAGCCCTCGACACCCGATGAAGAAACCTCATCGAGGAGACCGTCTCTATAACCGCGATCGGGAAGTGAGAACGGTAGGTGTCAGGGTGGCGGAACGGATCGTAGTACCAGAGATCTGCGTGCAGCAAAACGCGCGGGGAGGAAAGGGTCCGAACCTGTAAACATTTCGTATGACTAAAGGAGGCAAGGGTGCCATGACAAAAACACCCATCACTTTGCAGGAACTAAGGCAACGAATCTATCGAAAGGCGAAGTCTGAACCTACGCACCGGTTTTGGGGGTTATTTACCCACATTACCAAAATGACAACCCTTCACGAAGCATATCAACAGGCGAGGAAAAACAACGGTGCTCCAGGCATTGATGGAAAAAGTTTTGCTGATATAGAACTAGAAGGAGTTATCCCATTCTTAACGGGTATTCAAGAGGAATTGCAAGCTGGAATATACCGACCACAATCCAATCGAAAAGTAGAAATCCCAAAGGCAAACGGCAAAATGCGAACTCTGCAAATTCCGTGTATACGAGATCGTGTAGTACAAGGAGCGCTAAAACTCATATTAGAAGCAATTTTTGAAGCTGATTTCTGTCCAAACTCGTATGGGTTTCGACCGAAACGCTCTCCACATCAGGCATTGGCAGAAGTACGACGCAGTATATTACGCCGTATGACCATAATAATTGATGTTGATTTGTCACGCTACTTTGATACAATCCGACACAACATATTATTGGAGAAAATCGCGAAACGTGTCCAAGACCCACAGGTTATGCATCTTGTAAAACAGGTAATTAAGGCAGCAGGAAAGATCGGTGTCCCGCAAGGGGGGCCATTTTCTCCACTAGCCGCGAACATTTACCTCAATGAAGTGGATTGGACATTTGATGCCATTCGACGCAAAACAGCTGAGGGCAATTACGAAGCTGTAAACTATCACCGTTTTGCCGACGATATAGTTATCGCTGTAAGCGGACACTCTAGTAAAAGTGGATGGGCTGAACTGGCATTACGACGACTGTGGGAACAGTTAAAGCCTTTGGGAGTTGAACTGAATCTGGAGAAGACTCAGATGATCAATGTCCTAAAAGGAGAATCCTTCGGATTTTTAGGATTTGACCTGAGACGAATACCGAACCGAAATAAGAATGGATTCTTCGTTTTCATGATCCCGAAGAAGAAAGCTCGCACGACAGTGAAAGCAAAAATTCGCGAACTCATTCAAAACGCAGGAGCGAAGCCAGCACAAGACTTAATAAAACAAATCAATGCCGTACTAACTGGATGGGTGAACTACTTCCGGATTGGGAACTCTAGTCAAGCTTTCAGTGAAGTACGTGATTATACGGAGATGAAAATTCGCACATTGTTAACGAGAAGGAAACGAAGACGAAAGCGTAGCATCGGATGGCAGAGATGGAGTAACGAATATCTCTATGGTGTACTGGGGCTCTACTGGGACTGGAAAGTCCTTCCCCTGAAAAGTGCAGAGAGTTTTCGATGAAAGTGTCTGCCATTTGATAGGTCTCATAACCCTTTTGATGAAGTTTATGGGGTGAGCTGCTTGAGGGAAAACCTCACGAGCAGTTCTTATGGGGAGAGGCTGGAAACGGGTCACAATTGATACCGCGCCAGTCTTTTACCCGACAAATTTTATTTAAAACGTGGAAGTCATTCTTTCAAATTCATCATTGTAAAAAGATAAAAGCAGAACGATTAGAGTGCCATTTATATGGTCAATTGATTGCCATTCTACTCTGTTCTTCTATCATGTTTCAAATGCGCCAATTGCTCCTCATGAAGAAAAAACGAGAGCTTAGTGAGTATAAAGCCATATATATGATTAAAGACTATTTTCTTCTTCTATTCCAAACTATACAGAAAAACACCCAAGAGCTATCAAAGGTGTTACTTCGTCTGTTCAATCTTCTACAGCAAAACGGGCGGAAATCTCATCGATATGAGAAAAAAACGGTCTTTGATATATTAGGTGTCGTTTACAATTCTATGTCTGATAATCAAGCCGCTTAATTCAAAAAAGTGAAACCCGGTAGGGTTTATTTCGTATGCAAATCTTTCAATCACCTATACTTGCTCCTTAGAAAAAAGAAACAATCTCGCCTAAAATTGACTTTGCATAAGCTTAACTTGATAGCGATGTGGCGGTACCCCTTATATGAAATACCTTACGTTGTTATAGGCAACGTCAAGCATACAGGCCTAGAAATGGCATCTAAGGGAACATGTACGGATAAGAATATTGGAACGTTGAAAGCCAGTAACTTGGAGGGCTATATCCCTATGAAAAGTTGATAAGGAAAGCAATGAATTCATTGTATAACTTATCTTTATACGGGTGAGAGTGGAGTCACAGTACCAATGAAATGTCTAATCAACATGGAGGGATAGGCTCTAGTCGATTAATAGTTAAAACGAATTAAATAATACGTTATCTATAAGGTTCGAGTATGACTAAGAGAAGTGAAATGCCCCAAAAGGAGCGATTAGCTGACTTATAACAATGGACAAACGTAAAAAGAAACAACGGTTGAGAAATAACGAATACTATCATATGCAGGAAGCCTTTGACGATCTTTATTATTTGAGCTCTAAAAGCTATAAATTCAAGAATTTAATGCAACTTATTACTTGTGACGCAAACATTTTATTGGCTTATCGAAATGTAAAGAAAAATAAAGGTAGCTTCACCAAAGGAACAAACCATACAAATATAATAGATGTTGGGGAACATAATCCAACAAGGCTTATTAATTATGTGAAGAATAGATTAACAAACTTCCAGCCCCACTCTATTAAAAGAATTGAAATCCCGAAGAAAGATGGCACAACAAGACCACTAGGAATTCCAACGATTGAAGATCGTATCATTCAACAGTGTATCAAACAGGTACTGGAACCCATTTGTGAAGCAAAGTTTTATGAACACAGTTATGGATTTAGACCAAACCGTAGTACACATCATGCACTTGCTCGATTTAATCATCTTATCAACAAAGGAAATTTGTATTATTCAGTAGATATTGATATTAAAAGTTTCTTTGACAATGTTAATCATGGCAAATTATTAAAACAAATATGGAGCTTAGGAATCCAATATAAACCTTTATTATCTATTCTTGGTAAAATGTTGAAAGTGAAGATACTGGGCATTGGGACTCCAAATAAAGGCACACCGCAAGGTGGCATTTTATCTCCACTACTCTCTAACATTGTTTTAAATGAATTAGACTGGTGGATATCGTCTCAATGGGAAACGATGATTACAAGAAAAGATTATGGAGAATACAGGACTAATCCGAAAACTGGTAAGAAAACGATACATCGTTCTCATAAATACAGAGCATTAAAACAAAGTAACCTAAAACAGTGCTTTATTGTTCGCTACTGTGACGACTTCAAAATTCTATGTCCTACCTATAATGTGGCAAAAACAGTGTTCTTAGCTAACACAATGTGGCTAAGAGAACGACTTTCCCTAGATATTAACAAAGAAAAGTCAGCAATCACAAACTTAAAGAAAAAAGCGACAGAATTCTTGGGATTCTCAATACAAGCTAAGCCTAAAGCTAATAATTATGTGGCAAAATCACATGTAACAAAATCTGCGATGAAACGAATGCAAAAAGCAGCCAAAACTCAAATTCATAAGATCAAGACCTCGCCTACTGCAAAAGAAGCCAACAGATATAATGCAATGGTATTAGGATGGCATAATTATTATAGATACGCAACTGCCGTCAATCTAGACTTTAAAAAGATACATTTCTCAGTCATCAAAACCTTATACAATCAACTAAACGCTGTTTGTAAAAACAATGGAACTAAATCAAAAACCTTCTTAAAATTTTATGGGAATTACTCGTATAAAATTTATTACGTTGCAAAAATTGGGCTATATCCGTTAGCTGGGGTAACTACAAAAACAGCATGAAGTTTTTCGCAAGATAAATGTAATTTTACACCAGAAGGCCGATTGTTGGTTCATGATAATTTAACAGTAGACTCAGAAATTATACGGTACATTATGCGGAATCCCATTCCTTATCGATCCGTAGAGTATAACGACAACAGACTTTCTCTTTATATTGCACAAAATGGAAAATGTTCTATAACAAAAGAAATCCTTCGGATTGATGAAATGGAAGTCCACCATAAAAAACCAAGAAAGTTTGGTGGAACAGACGTTTACTGCAATTTAACAATAATTCATAAGAATGTACATAAGTTAATCCATGCGGTTAAAAGTGAGACCATAAAATTTTACTTATCGAAACTTAAGTTGGGTAATAAGGAATTAGGAAAAATGAACAAACTACGTTTAGAAGTTGGAAATAACGAAATTATTTTATGAACTATTAATCGAGGGAACGCCGTATGAGGTGAAAATCTCACGTACGGTGTGAGGTGGGGGAAAAGTTGGAGATAATATCAAATTCTTACCTATCACTCATCACAGCAACAAGATTTAGTTCGTCAATTAGATTTATTGAAGAATTTTAATTGTACAGAAATTATTACAGAAAAAATGTCCGGGACTAAAAAAGATAGACCTGAATTAATTAGGTTAAAAGATAAAATTAGAACAGGAGATACCTTAATTGTAGAAAGCTTTTCAAGATTAGGGAGAAGTACTAAGGACTTAATCGAATTAGTTGAGTATTTTGAGCAAAAAGGTGTAAAACTGATCAGTCTGAAAGAAAATTTTGACACAAATACACCACAAGGAAAACTTATGTTAACTGTTTTCCAAGCATTTAGCCAGTTTGAACGAGATCTAATCGTCCAACGGACGAAGGAAGGATTGGAAAGTGCTAGAGCCAGAGGAAGAAAAGGTGGCCGTCCAAGAATAAAAGAAAAATATATCGAAAAAGCCTTAAATCTATATAATTCTAAAGAATATAGTATTAGTGAAATTGTTACAATGACTGGAATTAGTCAAGCAACGTTATATCGATACATAAGAGAAAAAGAAATGAATAGTACAGAAAAACAGAGTGTTGAAAAAGAAAAAACTGCGGAAATTAGAATGTGGCTTAGGGTAGAAAATAATAGTAAATTTGTCAGAGGAAAAAACAAGGTAAGGAAAGAAGTCGAGAAATATTTAAGATATTATTTTAATATGGAAGTGAATTCATCTGGTGAATATGTATTTTATGTTCCTTACAAAGATGTGGATGATTTAACAAAACAGGTTGAAGATATTATTTGCGAGATTGCAAATGATGCTTATAGGAGAAATTGTTTTATTGAAGCAAATACATCTTGTGATGAATTAGACTTATATTGGTAAGATTGTAGATAGACGTCTTATTTTTGATGTAAAATCAAGTTTAATCAAAGATATAGTATGTTCCTTATCATTTAAATGATAAGGAACATACTATATCTTTTTTATTTCATAGCCCTTTTTCTTTATATTTACTCAATTGCTCTATCCAGTCTACATTATGCCAGCCTTCAGGCCGATAAGTAGGCGGAGTTGTATTCCAATCTTTAAAATACAGATTTTCATATTCTTCTTTTGCTAGTCGTTGTTCTCTTGCATTACTTAATAAATTAAATAATTCTGTATTATACTGAATCTCTTCATAAATGACGTCAACAAATTCTTCACGTTTATATCGATTCCAAGGCTTGTTTAATGTCAATATCTGTGCAATTTTAGCTTTAGAGACATACTGCTTTTGTAAAGCAATTAAAATATCTTCTTTTCTCCACATATCAATCACCTAATTCTATAATTGCCTTGATTATCCTCATTTATACATGATGCATCTTTCTATAAATTTACTCCTATTGCCGTTTCTGTTCCGTTACTACACAAACCCCAACATCTATGGCAGCTGCTCACGTTGCAGGTGTTGCCTCATTAATTCTTGAAAAAAATCCTTATTTATCAAATAAGAAAGTTAGAGAGCTTATGAATAAAACCGCTATCCCACTAGGAAATCCTTTTGAATATGGTAATGGTAAGATAAACATAAATGATGCTCTGAAACTGGCGAATTAAACTCCAAATACTAATTTTATAAATCCGATTCCTTAAGATAAGAGTCGGATTTTATTTTACTTTATATATAAGGTGTGTTTGTCCACTTTCCCTTGAAGAAGAATAAGACAAAAAATTTTGTATATTCCGTCTTATTACCCCTTTTCGGGGGATGGGCAAAAACACCCAAGTTATAGTCAATGTATTCATCTAGAAACGTAAAAAAAGACACTATAGAAAGTGTCTTTTTTTACGTTGACATACTATGAAAGAAAATGTAGTGATTAATCATAATTTGTTGGATGCTTCTTGGTTAATTCTAGTATAACATTAAGCTAAGTATTTATACATACAAATTTACATATATTAAGTTTTTTCAAATCAGTGAATTCATCTCAAATATAATTAGGAAAATTACATTTTTCTATATTTAAAACTAAGTTAGTCTAAAAAGGGTTTGATATTCATATCAAACCCTTTTTACTATATGTAATTATTTCACTGCATCTTTTAATTCTTTTCCAGCCTTAAAAGCAGGCGCTTTTGAAGCAGCGATTTGCATTTCTTCACCTGTTTGTGGGTTACGTCCTGTACGTGCAGATCTTTCACGTACTTCAAATGTACCAAATCCAAGAATCTGAACTTTCTCCTCATTTGCTAGCGCCGTTGTAATTGTATCTAATACAGCTTGTGTTGCTGCAGCTGCATCTTTTTGTGTAAGTTCTGCTTTTTCTGCTACTACTTTTGTTAATTCAGTCTTATTCATTTTCTACACCTCGTTATATGTAATTAGGTGACTATTATAACGTGCTTATACTTTTGATGCAATTAGTACCATACCCATAGATTGTTTCCTAGCAGTCTAGCTAAAAAAATGTTATTCCTTCTTAAGACTATTTAAAATATAGTCTGTCAGTTCACTACTATTAAGCCCTTTTTGCTCTTTTAATTCATTCATTTCACTAATGAACGCATTAGTAGAATTAGACTGAAAGAGTAATAGCAGTGAAACTGCCTGATCTAATAGTCTTGTTTTAGGTATATTTGTATCCTTTTTAACGAATTTCCCGAAAGAATTCTCCTTCCTCAAGCGTGTGAAGTGCGTAGTCCAACGGTAGGTGGGAGATGAATTTCGGTTTGGCGTAGCCAAAAGGTTTTCCTTTTTATTTTGCCTCTGATATAATCAGTCTTATAAATGATAAAGGCTGGTATATAAATGAAATTAGATAGTAATAACCATTCAGTATTCTTGTTGCATTATCACCTTGTGTTGGTCGTGAAATACAGAAGAAATGTGTTTGATGATGATATGTCAAACTATGCAAAAGATATGTTTGTTCGACTATCTGAAAACTATAACATCACATTAGTTGAATGGAATCATGATGTAGACCATGTTCATATTTTGTTTAAGGCACACCCTAATACAGAAATGACAAAATTCATCAATGCTTATAAAAGTGCAAGTTCTCGACTTATTAAAAGAGGCTTTCCACAAGTGAAAAAGAAACTTTGGAAAGAGATGTTTTGGTCAAGAAGTTTTTGCTTGCTAACTACTGGTGGTTCGCCAATAGACGTAGTAAAAACATATATTGAAAATCAAAGTGAAAAGTGAGGTGAAATGATATGATAAAGCAGAATAAAGCATATAAATTCCGTTTGTATCCAACAGAAGACCAAGCACATCTTATGCGTAAAACCTTCGATTGTGTACGTTTCGTGTATAATAGAATGTTAGCTGAACGGAAAGAAGCGTATGAAAAACATAAAGATGATAAGGATCAACTAAAAAAACAAAAGCTTCCCACTCCTGCGAAATACAAAGCAGAATTTGAGTGGTTAAAAGAAGTGGATTCATTAGCTTTGGCAAATGCTCAACTAAACTTGCAAACTGCCTATAAAAATTTCTTTCGTGGTCAAAATGACTTCCCAACATTCAAAAGCAAAAAAGACAGAAAGTCTTATACAACGAATGTAGTGAACGGAAATATTATGTTGCTTAACGGTCATATCAAATTGCCAAAACTGAAAATGGTACGTATCAAACAGCATAGAGAAATACCACAAGACCATATAATCAAGTCATGTACGATTTCTATGACACCTACTGGTAAATACTATGTGTCCATTTTGACTGAATACGAAAAAGAGATCGTACAAAAAGAAGTAGAAACAGTTGTTGGATTAGACTTTGCGATGGATCAATTATACGTCAGTTCTGAGGATGAGAGAGCCAATTATCCTAAGTTCTATCGTGAAATGTTAGACCAATTAGCAAAGGCGCAACGAGTATTATCAAGACGTACAAAAGGTTCAGGGCGTTGGAATAAACAACGTATCCGTGTAGCTAAGCTGCATGAAAAAGTAGCAAACCAACGTAAGAACTTCCTTCATCATAAGTCTAAAGAGTTAGCTACTCATTTTGATGTTGTAGCTATTGAAGATCTAAATATGAAGGGAATATCGCAAGCACTTCATTTTGGAAAAAGCGTCGCTGATAATGCTTGGGGTATGTTCACTTCTTTCTTAGCTTATAAACTAAATGAACAAGGCAAGCAGCTCGTGAAAATAGACAAATGGTTTCCTTCCACAAAAACATGTAGCAGTTGTGGAAATGTGAAAAATATGTCATTGTCTGAGCGAGTCTATTCTTGTATATGTGGTGTAAATCTCGATAGAGATTATAACGCAGCTATCAATATCAGAAATGAAGCAATACGCCTATTAGCGTAAGCATAGATAGCAATAAAATAACCCTTGGAACAAGGGAGTTAGCTCGGCTGTCTTAGGACGAATTCGTTAGCTACCAAAAGTAACGACTAACCGAGAAGCCCCCACTTCAAATAGTCCGTTAGGACGTTAAGTGGCGGGTAGTTCACCTCTTATCATATCAATCTTTATTTTTTCTATAGTTACCCTAGCGACGATTATTGTTCTTTGGCTAAAAACTAAGCAGCTTTATGTTCCAGACATAATCAGATTAACCGGAGCAATTATATGTTTAATTAGTTCGGGAATTTTACTTATGTTTAAAGATAAATTTGAACCTACTTATAAAAACTTGACTTCAACAATTGGACAGTACACAGGGACCTCATTGAATATAATAATTTTATGCTTATTAGGATTTTTCTTGCTGATAGCTATTTTTAATGCAATTAGACTATGAACATAAAATAACTAATTTAGGGGGATTTAAATGAATAATTTTAATGATTTGATTAATTTATTTTGGTCTTATTTATGGATAGTGGGTTGTGTATCTACATTACTAATCACTTTGATATTAATGGGACGGATGTTTTTTGGTAAACCAACATATAGAGGGTATTCTAGTAGTAATAAGAAGGCGATGGATGTTGCTTTGTTTTCATCTATTACAAGCAGTAGTGATGCCGGAAAAGATTGAAGAACTTAATTCTATTTGAAATTATTGTTTTAAAAGTAATCAATTTATTAAATATAGACAGATGAAAGGACAGAATACAACATCTACAATAAACTAAGAAGGTAATTCTGAGCAGGAAAATCACAATTATTATTATAGAAACAGAGTAAAAATGTAACGTTTATACTCAACGCTTGAAAAAAACTTTGTTAACTAATTAAAAGGAGCTTTTACATGTTAGAGACTCTTGAAATGAGAAAAAAGCAACACGAAATAAAAATAAAAAAATACAAGAGTACTACAATCCATTTTTGTGGACAATCTCAATTATCTATTTTCTTTATTTCATGATCAGTGATAATTCTCTTTCAGTACATCTATTACTTTCTTTCATTATTGGTTTGATTCTTTGGAGTATAGGTCTAGCCATTAATTTAAAACTCTTTCATGAGTTGAAAGAAAAAAGAAAAATCTTGAATATAGAAACAATAAACGAAATGAAAAATAATAAATATATGAGTCCAGGAAGAAAAGAACGCTATATCACAGATTATAACGCGACGAAAGATGAACTAGAAAAGATAATGATTTACGCTAAATTTATGTTAGAAGCTGAAGAAAGAGAAAATGAAATAAAAGATGACAATAGCAATTTAGATATATAAGTGTAGTGAGAGAAGAATAAAAATATGTCTATAGAACAGTATATAAATCTTCGTGAAGCAGGGAAAGAAATTGAGGAGATTCAAAAACAATATCTGTTAAGTGAAGCTACACTTTTAACTTTAGAACTAGGTTATAAATGTTATGGAAAAAACATTTCATTGCATAAAGCAATTAATCTTATTGATAAAATTGTAGTATTAAATGCAAATGATACCAAGCATACATCCTTTAGTCCATCTGTGATTGATAGCTAGATTGAAGGAGAGAGAGCCATATACCCAAAGGCAAGTTAGATACCTTAATAATATAGTGGAACAAAATCATCGTTTTATCAAGAAGCGTGTGTGCTATGTTGGGATTTAAGTTATATAAAACAGCAACTTCTGTATTGAGTGGTGTAGAAGCCATGCATATGATAAAAAGGGACAAATTGATTTGTAGAATCAGTTTGTCCACCGAGTATTTGAACTTATAGCATAAAATAAGATTCCGTTAGGAATCTACTATCATCCATGTTCTTCTTCATATATTTGCAACAGAACTAATAAAATATTAATATGCTATTTTAAATCTAATTTAGTTATTTTTTATGGGAATTAAAATAATCTTTTGGGACTCTACTTAATGAATCAATTATTTGGCTATTCTCATTAAATTCATATTCTACACCACTAATTTTTACTATTGGTTTATTTGTACCTCGTTGTCCCATTATAAGAGCGGCAGTAGCAGCAAGAAGGTCACAAAAGGTTTCTGTAGATTTCTTCGTCTCATTAGTATTTATGTCGACTACCTCACTGATTCTTAGAGCAGGGACACCATATAGGCCTATAGCAATTTGAGTCGCTCCAAGCTTTTCAATCCGCCCATCACTATCGGTAATTATCACTCCAACTTTAACGTTTAGTCTTTTTTGTAATGTTTCACTAATTTTCTTTGCACTTAGGTCGGGATTCTCTGGTAAAAGCATTACATGCTCAAAATCAATTTTATCTATTCCAGCACTTGTTAAACGCATTCCATTTGGTAACCAAGCTCCAATATAATTATTGTCTATTTCTAACTTACCACCTGAAGGATCACCTGTTTCATCTATTATTTTTTGAATTACTCTAGGATTTTTTCTTGGGATTTTTTCATGTATTTGATTAGCTAAATCACTTGGTTTTATGTTACTAAGATTGATGTCGCGTCCTTCTGCAGTTGAAACTGCTTTTGAAGCTACGCATAGTATATCACCATCTTTTATTTCAAAGCTCGATTTTATGATTGACAAAGCGATAAAATCGCCAATATTGTCACCTATATTAATTTTTGGTATACCTGGAACTGCTTCAACATTGATCTTCATATTTTTACCTCCTCTAATTTTTCCCGTAACTTAATAACAGATTGTTTTGAATAACTGTATTTCTCTTCTTCATTTTTAGCGTGGGTTTCAATACTTATAGTGATATCTTGACTATCTGGAATGTGTTTATTTAGTAGAGATAGAATTTTCGCATAATTAATTACCCCCGTTCCAACAGGTACGTATTTTATAGAAGTACCTACATATATAAAGTCCTTAATATGCAGGTACTCAATATGTGGTGCAATCTTTTCTAGGAACGATTCATCTATATCTTCACCAACTTGGATTAAATTCGCAATATCCAACCAGATTTTAATATTAGTAATATTATTACTATCAATAAATTTAACAAAATCTTCTAAGTGCTTTTTCATATAAATCGTACAAACTGGTTCATTTTCCAATAAAAATGTATGATTATCGTTTATTATTTTTTCGAACAATTTATCTCTGACAAAATTGCTAACCGGATTCTCGACTTTACCTAGGTAGGAGAAGATTCTAATTTTATCAATAGATAATATGTCAGCATATTTTAGAATATTATCCATTAGTTTCTCCTTTTCAGAAAGAGATAAATTAGGGTCTATGCCGAAATTATCATGTATGATAGTCTCGATGGAGTTATTAGTAGTCCATTTAAAAAGTGGACTTGCTATAGAAACAGGGGTAATTCCTGACGATTTTAACTTATTAGCAAAATCTACAATTTCATTTTTATTCATTAGGGAAAGGTTTTTATTATTAATCATGCGTAGTTCACATGTATGTAAATCCATTTCTTTTAAAAAAGTAAAAGATGAATCTATGTTGCTCGAAATCTCATCAAGATTGATAGTTAATTTAGCTTTCATAGAATGGCCTCCGTTAATAATTTGTGGATTTTTATTAGTTCTGAATGTTTTATATCAATATCTTTATCAAACCAAATAGATAATGCTAATATCCCCTGATAGATCATCATCCATAAGCCATCAACTACTTTTGCACCATTATTGGAGAAAAATTGTAATAAGATAGTTTTTACTGGATTGAAGACCGCATCAATAAAGAGTTTTTCCTGCATGCTAACACTTTTTAAAAGGTCAATATTAAAAGGGGCTTTTGCCACATTACCTTTCATACCAGTTGATGTTGTGTTGATAATAATATCAGATTTATCAACTGTCCCTTTTACATCAGAGTAGGGTAGTAGAGTTATTTGTAGTGCTTTCTGTTTATTGAGTAAATCTTGAGTTGAATCACTAATATTTGGATGATCCCTATATAGAACATACACATTATTGCTAATTTTTTTTGCTGCATATATTGCAGCTCTACTAGCACCACCAGTTCCAAAAATACAAACTGTCGGATTATCTTTTTTTGAATTTATTAGTATAGGCTTGTATAAACCAATCCAATCTGTATTATATCCGACGAGTCCATTGCTGTTTATTTTAATTGTATTTACGGCCCCGACATTAACGGCTGTTAAATCTAATTGATCTATAAGTTCCATTACAGATCGCTTATAGGGCAAAGTAACATTTAGTCCTACATATTTCTTTTTTAATAGCAACTCTAATGTATCTTTTAGTTCGTTAGATAATACTTTGATTTTATCATGACGATAATTACAATCAAATTCAGCACTATTAATTAATTCGCTAAACATAATATCAGAAACAGAATGAGCTACTGGGTTACCAATTAATGCAGAATATTTTTCTTTCATATTTGTCTCCTCCTTTTCATTTTTAGAATATTTATTTTTTTTATAATATTGACAACATACACAATTGTTGTATAATAGTCAACAAAATACCGCTTTTAAAGACATTTTTTACAAAAGAATGAAAGAGGTGTAAATTTGTAACTATTTAGAAGGTTAACTGCAATAGACGTCAATTTATATTAGTTATGTATAAAGGAGTAAGTGGTAATGCATCAATTAAATCCCAGTGTATTAATTATGGGCTATGGTAAGATTGGCAAAATTAAGGCAAAGATTTGGAAACAATGTGGTATAAATGTTTTTGTAACTGATGTTACTAAAACACGACTAGAGAGTGCTCAAGCAGATGGTTTTCGTATTGAAAAATCCCCATCAAATATATCGTATAGTTTTGTGGATATTTGTACACCATCTAATACCCATATCGAGGTTTTGAGACGAATAATATCAGATGATGTTAGATTTGATCGTGTTATTATTGAAAAACCTTTGTTTAATAATGCCTATGAAAAACATATATTGTATGAGTTACTTGATAATGATAATTCACTACATGAAAGAATTATTGTTAATGAACAATATTACAGATCAAAAGTAATAAAATGTTTACAAGAAAGACTTTCTAAAGAAAAGATTAAACGGGTGAAAATTACCATGTCCAAAGATAGGAATGCAGATAATAAAAGCGGAAGATTTATAGATAATGATATCGGTGCATATGGTATTGAGTTGCCACATATATTAGCGATACTAGATATACTAGATAAACCAGTTAATCTCATGGCATTGGTAAAAAATATACTATATATTGATTCAGATGATAAAAATAATCAGGGAATCTATATTGAATATGTCACTAAAAATGATACAACAGTAGTTATAAATAGTTTTCTGGGTGATTTTAAAGTATCCCCCGAAAATGAAGTTTCTGATAATTGTTTCATAGATAGATCCTTAGTGATAGAAGGAGAAAACTTTAATCATAGAGTTATTATGGATCCTCATCCCTCAAATGAACGCTTATATGCTGAATTAAAATTTGGAGAAGAATCGATGTTAATTCATGATGATATGTTAAGAGAAAATATATTCAATATTATTAATAATAATATTGCTGAGGGTTGTAAACTAGAATACGCTATACAGCAATCTAAACAAGCAATCCTTTTATTTAACAATGCAAATATTATTCATATTAAAAAGGAGGATAATTATGTCTATAACTATTAATAATGATTTTATTACACCAGATAAATTACAATTCGAGGTAGTAGAAAGAAAAGGATTAGGACATCCTGATACTTTGGCTGATGGGATAGCAGAGGCAGCTGAAATCGAATATTGTAGATATTGCCTTGATAAATTTGGTTATATTCCGCATCATAATTTCGATAAGGTCATGATTGTAGGAGGCCACTGTATACAAAAATATGGTGGTGATAATTTTTCAGATCCAATAAAAGTCATTTTCATGGGACGAGGAAGTAAAAGTTTTGGTGATGAAACAATCCCGCTGGAGGATATACAAATTAAAGCAGCTAAGAAATATTTGTCAAGAGTCTTACCACATTTAGATGTAAATTCTAAGTCAGTAATTGAATTTCGTTCTATAACTAGTTCTCATAGTACACGCCCTTATTGGTTCAACCCTAGAGACAAAAATGATTTACCAGAATACAATAATGAGGGTCCAACTGCAAACGATACAGCAACAATGATTAGTTACTGGCCACTTACAAAGTCAGAAAAGCTAGCACTTGATATAGAAGGATATTTCTACAAAAATAATACTGCTGATTTACCTTATCCAAGATTTACAGAATTTGGTGGCGATATTAAAGTAATGGTAGTTAGAGATGGTGATACTATCGTAGCTACAGTCGCAGTACCACAAATAACAACTATGACAGCAAATGCAGATCAGTATTTTTTGCGTGAAAATAAGTTAAAAGATAACCTGAAAAGGTACATAAAATCTCTATATCCGAATGATGATATTCAATTGATTTTAAATTCCCGTCCACCATATCTAGTTACAGCTGGTTCATGTACAGACTTTGGTGAAGAGGGTGCAGTTGGTAGAGGGAATAAGACTCACGGTATCATTTCAAGTTTCCGTCCTAACACAATGGAAGCCCCGCATGGTAAGAATGCTACATACTTTGTTGGTAAGGTTCTTGGATATCATGCTGATGTCATTTCAAAAAGAATTTATGAAGCAACTGGGGTACCATGTCAAGTTATACTTCGGGCAAATATTGGGGATAAATTATACTCACCTTCAAAAATATTAGTATCCACAGCAAAAAAAGTGGATGAGATAATTATACAGAATATTATTAAAGATGCACTTAATACTGGTGTGGAGACTACTATATCTATTATAAACGAACAGCCATTTATTCCTCGAACTAATGTCATAGATGAGGTGAAGTATGGAAAAGATATATATTGATTCAACGTTAATAAATACAAAGAAAAGAAGCGGACATATAGGTAAGAAAATTATTAATGGATGTGTTGAGATTCAAATTTCATCTGAACGGGATACTATATTTAATAACATTTTATCGATTCAAAAAGAATTGGGATTGAATACACATAACCAAGTAGAAGCAATTAAAATATCGGGATTAATAAATTACATTCAAGATGAAATTACTAGTGTTACTTTCGATTCTGATAATCGCTGCCTATCAGTAAAAGGCCCATTGGAACTATTTGTTGAGGGACGAGCGCTATATTTTTTATCTGAATATATGTCTGAATGCTTACAGGCTTCCTACACAAATAGTTTATTGATACATGCGGCAGCCGTTTATTCAAAAGAAAAAGATAGATCATATTTGATTTTAGGAGAAAAAGGGTCTGGTAAAACAACATTGTCCTTTAGATTATGTCAAGAATTAGGATTAAGTCTTATTGGTAATGACTTAGTTCGTATTGGATATGATGAAAATGGTGAACTTTTTACAAAAGAAGGAAGTCGATGGTTCGATGTAAGAGAGACAGCAGTAAAGGCTGACGATTATATGAATAAGTTAGCTACTATATTATCTGCTAAATCGGCAAATTCATGGAATAATAAAACTAGAATATTACCAGAAGATCATTCTATAGAAACCCATTTTGAGCAATCGAAAATAGATAAAATTTTAAATATTAGAATTGATCCTTATCAAAATTATTTTTCTGTTTCTCCATGGGAAGGGGTACAGAGAAATTTAATACTTCATGAAAAAATAGGTAGGCATATATCTGGTCAGGCTACACCATTTCAAGATGATCAGGGTAATTATCTTGGATCACTACCAAGCATAAATCGTGATAAGGCTTCATTGGTAAGGGATAATATAGTTAAGTGTATGGTCAATACAGGAATAACTGAACTATTTGGTCCGGACAGTAAAGCACTTGCAACCTGGTTTAAGGAAGAAGTACTATGATTGCTATCGGAATTCCAACTTATAATGAAGCAAAAAATATTTCTAAACTTACTCAATTAATTGATTGTGTAGCAGTAAAAATAGGGCTAGAAATAGTTATTATTAATGCAGACAATAACAGTCCAGATAATACGGCCACAATATTTACATCAGTTAAAACATTAAATAAAAAAATATCTGTTGTTACCAAGGAAGTTGGTAAAGGTTTCAATATTAAAGCAATAATTGATATTGTAAATAACCTAGATAATTGTGAAGGTTGCATATTAATTGATGGTGATATTACATCTTTTTCAGAGTCTTGGCTTAAAAAATTTATTGAACTTTTAATAGACAAAGTAGATTTTGTTGTACCTAATTATTCAAGGAGTTTTCAGGAAGGGAACACAACAAATCACTTTGTTTATCCATTAATCAATTACCATACGAACGGCAATTGCCCAAGACAGCCAATCGCTGGTGATTTTGGTTTATCGAAAAATTTCATCAAATTTCTTGTCAATTCTGTGCACTGGCACAAATATTGTTATGGCTATGGTATTGATATATTTCTTACTTTACATGCTGTATATAATAATTTTCGAATAGAGGAGATCAATCTAGATAGAAAAGAACATAACCCTAGTTTCGGGAAAATGGTAGACATGTTTGTTGAAGTTGCGAGTAGTTATTATGAAACCTCCAAAATCATATTTGAAAGTAAAAAGAAAAATGGCATTTTCAATACAGCAGTAATAAAATCTAGTAATCCATCAGTTTTATTTTCTCCTAAAATATTTTTAAGCCAAGAGGAAATATTAAAGAAAAAAGAGGAAGCTAATAAAATATTAGCATCGAAAGAGACAATATTAAATATGAGAAAAGATATTGAAATTAATCCATCAGTTTGGGTGGAAATATTGCTTGCTCATGAGAAAAGGATAGGACAGGTAGATAGTCAATTGCTTGCAAAATCAATATTGCCGTATTATTTGTTACGTGTTGTAGACTATTTACAAAACATTTCTAATGTGAAAGATGCAGAACTTAATATCGAAAAGGAAATTGATTTATTGCAATTACAAAAAAATGAAGCTGTCAAATCAGATGTTGAATTTGATGTAGATTTTATAAACAGTATTTAAATTAAAGATTAATACCTTGTATTTTTTAAAAATTCGAATAACTATCCTTTTCCTTGAAAACTTCATCATACGGACTATTTGACTATCTTATTGTAAGATCCAAATAGTCCGTTCATCACTTTAAAATGATAACATTAAAAATTTGAATTATAGTGCAAATGGTTTATAATTCTTATTCTATTTTAATGGCTTCTATTTGTTGAAAAATGGAGTAATTTCTCTATTTCAAATTAATTTAGAGATGAATTATGAAGCTTAAATTTTTCGATATCGGTATAGTCCCTCCTTCGCTTGTTTGTTGTATCAAAGCTAAATGAACTATTGGGAATGATGAGGAGAATAAATATTGAAATTATTTTTAAGTTGGTAGGAGGGAACATAATGGATCGTTCAAAGAAAAATGGTATATATATGCTTACGGGTAAAACAACAAATAAAATAGGTAATGTAATTTTTGATTATATAAATAATGTATTAATAGCTTCTTTAGGAACAAAGGCTTCTAACCTTTTAGCACTATATCAAAGTTCTGAAATTATTGTAAATATATTGTTTAATATGTTAGGTGGTGTTTTTGCAGATTTAAAAAATAGGAAGAAAATAATTATTATAACAGATTTAACTGCTTCACTAGCAACCTTTCTACTCTATCTTTTTTGGGATAGTAAAAATTCCTTATTTTTAATTATTTTAATAAACATTTTATTGGCGTTATTGTATTCTTTTAATTCCCCTGCATATAAAGCTATTGTTAAAGATATACTGAAAACAGAAGATTTAAATAAATTCAATTCATACTCTAATGCTTTTTCAGAAGTGGTTTCTGTATTGGGTCCTTTAGTTGCTATAAGTACCGTACATTATTTTGGATTTAAGACAGGAATGTTAATTAATAGTATTAGTTTTCTTATTTCTGCTTATTGTGTAAGTAGATTTCAAGTTATAAATTATGTGCAGAAAAAGAAAAAGGGTAAAGAAAAATATATGGTAGTTCTTTCAGATGGTTTTAAATATGTTTTGAAGCAGCGTAATGTTCTTGAATTATTAATTGTATCTTCTTTTATTAATTTTTTTCTAGCAGGATATAATTTCTTTTTACCATATACAAATATTTTTTCTGAAAATCAAGGTATCTATGCATCCATTTTAATTACAGAATCTATAGGGAGTATTGTTGGGGCTCTTTTAAATCGATTTTTTTTAAAAAAAATCGATTTAAAAAGTATACACTATTGTTTATTTTTTATGGGGATTTCGCTTTTATTCCTTGCTTTATTTAGACCCTTTAAGTGGAGTATGTTTTTTTATTTTTTTATTTTTTCAATATCATTAACAATTTATAACATAAAGTTCTTTACTTACATACAAAATACTGTTGATACAGAATTTTTAGGTAGAGTTTTTAGTATTGTATTTACTGTCGCGGTTTTATTTATGCCAATAGGTTCGTTCTTTTTTGCCAACTTTACTACACCTAGTTGGAATGCGTTTGGATTTATTGGGACTGGCATACTATTTTTATTTTTAATACTTCTAATAAAAATGAAAATGTTTAAAAATAAGGAGGAGAAATGATGTTTTTTTTAGAAAAATTGAGTTATTATTCAAAAAACACTCCGGATAAAATAGCAATTTTTGATGGTGCAGAAGTATACACATATAGAGATGTTGAAGACATTACAAACTATTTTGCAAATAAACTATTAAAATCAATTGGTGAGAATAATAGAGTTTTGGTTAAATTACCTCACGGAGCAAATGTTATTTTCGCAATAATTTCTATTATTAAATCTGGAAATAGTTATGTTCCTGTTAGCAATACAATCTCAAATGAGAAAATAAAAGATATTATTATAGGAACAAAAGCAAGTGCAATTATTAGCGATAACTCGGAGTTAACTTTACCAAGCGAGATTTCTAGGTTTAATACGCCAGATGAATGTTTAAGTGAAGAGATAAGAAATTCTGATTGTTTTATGAGCAATAATTTTAAAATTATTGCTTCAGAAAAAGAAGTGTATGTATTACATACTTCTGGTAGTACAGGAAAGCCAAAAGGAGTAAAGGTTATTGGGAAAAATCTCGACTATATTTTAGAAAATCTCCAAAGATTATTTCCTGTAAATAAGGAATCAGTATACCTTTTCTCCACTCCATATACTTTCGATGTATCTATTTCTGAAATTTTAGGGTGGATTATTGGAGGTGGATCAGTTTGTTGTCTAGATTTAAGCTCTTTAGAAGTCTACAGGAAGTTCCCATCCTTAATTAATAAGTATGGTGTTACACATATGGCAGCATCTCCTTCCGCATTTAATACAATTCTAGATTCAATGGACATGAATGATTTGCAATTAATGAATAATTCTATGAAATATGTTGTAATAGCTGGAGAAAGATTTAATCCTATTATTCAACACAAATGGATTCAAAATAACATGAATTTTAAATTGTTCAATGCATATGGTCCGACAGAGACGACAATATATGCAACTTGTTTTGAACTCCCGAAAATTGCGATGGATGATATTCCAATTGGCCAACCACTAGATGGTGTGAAAATTGAAATTCAACCTATCGATGACTCAAATTTAGGAATTCTTTTGATAGGGGGAGATGGAGTAACAGCTGGATATACAGATGAATCCTTAAATAAAGAGAGGTTTGTAGTAATTAATGGGGAAAAATATTACAATACTGGCGATGTAGTTTCATGTAATAAAGATCAACTATACTACCATGGAAGAAATGATAGTCAAATACAAATTAACGGTATACGTGTAGAATTAGGTGAAATTGAATATTTACTTGAAAAAATACATGGGGTTCAACAAGCGGTTGTTTTATTTTATCAGGATAAATTGCTTGCATTTATCCTGAGTTCTAATTTAACAATTCATGATATGAAAAAAATGGCTACTTCAGTACTTGAAAGGTATATGTTTCCAAATGATTATCATATCATCAAGACGTTTCCATTGACCGAAAATAATAAAGTTGACCGAAAATCTTTATTATTTTCTTATGAAGAGAGTAAGAAATCGGAAAAACTAATCATTAGTAAGGATATGACAGAATTTGAAGAGGTTTTAAGAGATAAAGTCGCTCTAATACTTAATTTACCAAAAGAGTTAATTGGAAAAGATAGTGATTTCTTTGAGTTAGGTGGAGATTCCCTAGATGTATTTCAATTACTTTTAAAATTAGAAGAAATGTATGAAACAGAGCTTTCTTTGGAGTTAATTTATACTAATCGAACATTATCTAGGATTGCTTCCGAAGTTTCAAAATTATTAACAACAGAAAGAGAAGAAGTTTTTGAAGAAAAGCTACATGAGGAAGACTTTAAGCTCATGGAAAAAGAAATCAACGGTTATTTATTAAATGATGAATATCAAACTACTTATAGCTTTGAAACTATACACTCACAACGGGTTTACTATTTTGATAATTTTAAGAGTTCAGTTTCCTTTGATTATAGGGTAGATACTTCATACGATAAGGAAACAGTAATAAAAGCAATTAAAACTATTATTAATAGCAATGATTTGATGAGAGCTATGTTAAGGGAAAGTGATTCCAGATTAGAATTTAAAATTTTAAATTCCATTGATAGTTTTCCTATATTTACATTAAATCGAAATGTTGAAAAAAAATCATTTATCCAAAAAATCGAATCAATAGGAGAAAACTTGGTGTATAAGGCTCGCAATAATGGTGGGTTACTCGGTTTTTTAGCCTTACTAATAGATAAATCAGGGTATACAATAGTTGGTGTGTTAGATCATACTATTGCTGATATCTCATGTATTAATATAATTAAAAAAATGATTGGTGAGGAACTAAATGGCTATTCAAGTAAAGAAAAGGCAAGTTATAATGATTTCTGTTATGAGGTTAGAGAATATAATACAATTGATAGCTTAAAAAATAATGCATATCATAATAATTTACTTGCTATAAGCAAAAATGTGAATGATGTCAACTTAAATAAGCTAAGTAAAAGTTTAAAATGTTATGAAATAGATTATCCTAGCCAAGGTGATTCTTTTCGGATTATAAATTTTCTTTCATATGTTATAGGAAAAAGATTATTAGAAATCGTAGATCGAGAACAAATTGTAATAAAATCAGTCATTAACGGGCGAGAAAATAAGCTTTTTGATTTTTCAACCACAATCGGTGATTTTCATGGTAGTTTATATTTAATTTATTCAAAAGATGAAAACTATGAACAATTTACGAATAAATCTGAGGGGATATTCGGAAAATACTACACTACCCACCCATACAGACCAGGGTATGCGTTTGGTTCAAATTACCCAAGTAAAACAAAAGAACAAAAAAAACTTAAAGATCAGTGGAATTCGATTTCAAATACCTCAATAAATTATATTGGAGAAGTATCAGATTACGAAAAGAGCTCTTATTATGATACAATCAGCAATGTCTTTGATAACTTGGAAAAAATACAAGATTTAATTTATGTTACAGCTTTTAGTAATAATAATAAATTAACGGTATTCTTAAATAAAAATTTAGGCCAACTAAATTTCCTTGAAAAATTGTACTATCCAACTTTCATTTAAAAGAGAAACAGTATGTTACCTTATATTTTTGGAAATTGAAAACAGGTTATTATTGTAGCTATCACAAATACTAAAAAGTTAAATCAATCAATAATAGACAACACTAACTCTAGTATTATATTAATTTATGATTAATCAACGCTGACTGTATTTCCTTGAGACTCTAATAAGACAGGTTTATTATTAATATAGAAAATAAAGTTGGATTTAAATACTATAAAAAATATATAGAATTAAGGAGATTGGGATATAAAACAAAAAGATATTGAGGGTGTGCTTATTGTGAAAATTACAATAGCAGGAATAGGATACGTAGGACTATCTAATGCGATTTTATTGTCTCAAAATAACGAAGTTATAGCATTTGATATTATTCAAAAAAAAGTAGATATGATAAATGATAAAAAATCTCCTATTTTAGATGATGAAATTGAGAAATTTTTAGCAACAAAAGAATTAAATTTAATTGCAACTACCGATAGTTACAAAGCATTTAAGGATGCTGATTATTTAATTATTGCAACGCCAACAGATTATGATCCAGAAAAAAATTCTTTTAATACAAGGACCGTTGAAACTGTAATTGCTAAAATCTTAACAATTAATCCAGAAGCTATAATGATAATTAAATCAACTGTACCCGTAGGCTATACAGAAAAAGTAAAGCGAAAGTTTAAAACAAGTAATATTATTTTTTCACCAGAATTTTTAAGAGAGGGTAACGCTTTATATGATAACTTATATCCTTCACGTATAATTGTTGGTGAACAGTCTAGTAGGGCTAAAGTATTTGCTGACTTGTTAGTAGAAGGAGCTGCTAAGAAAGATATTCCTGTCTTATTTACAAACTCAACTGAAGCAGAAGCGATTAAATTGTTTGCTAACACATATTTAGCAATGAGAGTGGCTTTTTTTAATGAATTAGATTCATATGCAGAAGTAAGAGGATTACACACAAAACAAATTATCGATGGGATTGGATTAGATAATAGAATTGGGAATCATTACAACAATCCATCATTTGGTTATGGTGGATATTGTTTGCCAAAAGACACAAAACAACTATTGGTAAACTATGAGAATATCCCCAATAATATAATGACAGCAATTGTTGCTGCAAATAGAACGAGAAAAGATCATATTGCAGAAATGATTATAAAGAGAAAACCTAAGGTTGTGGGTATATATCGATTAACCATGAAAATGAATTCAGATAATTTTAGACAATCAGCTGTTCAAGGAATTATGAGGCGTATTAAAGAAAAGGGCATTGAAGTAGTTATATATGAACCTACTTTTCACGGGAAAGCATTTTATAATTCTAGGGTTATTAATAACTTTGAAGAATTTAAAAAGATAAGTGATGTAATTGTAGCTAATAGATTATCTGATGAATTATGTGACCTAACTGATAAAGTTTATACTAGGGACCTATTTAGTCGAGATTAGAAGTGCATCTGTTACAAAGTTTAAAAAAGCAAAGTTGAGTTGTATGAGTGAGGTTCTATAGTAAATCCCCTAAAAAGATAGTAGGAGAATTTTTAAAAAATGATATAATATACGAGGGTAGCATAATGCGAAGAAAATATTATTTATATTAACAAGTATCGTTTTGACGGTAGGAATTGTTTACACCGCTGCTGGTAGTAAAGAGCAACCAAGCAATTTAGTAAAAATGAATCAGAACAATTATTAGCTAAAATGGATTAACCCTTAAATAATTCGAATGCGATTATCTCAATAGAGGCAATCGCATTTGTTGTTTTTAGAGATATTTCCTAAATTGAACTTTTAAACCTTAAAATCGAGCTTCTTCCTAATTATATACTTACTAAAATAATGAATTTCCTATATCTATTGTGGCCAAGTTTTGGCGTCTTGTACGTTCCCTTAAATAACGTTCTGTCGTCATAATAGATTCATGTCCTAAATAGTCACGTATTTTCTTAAGCTCAACACCTTTTCCCATCAAATGATTTGCAAAGAAGTGTCTGCAGGTATGGGGAGTAATTCTATCTTTTCGGTAACGTAGAAATGGTAAGTTTGTTTCTTCAATTTTTTCTGCTACATATTTTGATAAATAGTCGGCTCTATAATGAGAGCCATTCGCTTTAGGTAGAAAAGCAGATATGCTAGAGGCGTCCAATTGACTTGTTTGTTTACGCAATTGACGAAGACGACAGATATCATCAAGTACATCCTCAAAGATACGGACTTCTCTAGTTTTATTTCCCTTTCCAACTACACGTAGAAGATAAACATTTAAAGAAGAGTGGAATGCAAGGTCAGCCCACTTTGTATTTGCGACTTCCTCAATCCGGAGTCCAGTAGTTGTAAGAAGAAAAAACAAGGAATACATAAAGAAATTCGTTTTCTTCAGTGTATCTAGAATTTCGTTCACTTCTTCTGGAAAGAGATCACGATTGATTAGCTCTTCTTTTCTTACCGATACTTTTTTGAGACGACTACTAAAGTTGTCAGAAAGTCCATTGTTATCATACACATATTTTAAAAACTGCTGAACCACTGTTTTCTTTCGACGTAATGTGGTGGCCGCATACTTCTTACTTAGTTGATAGAAGTAGATTTCCATCTCATTATGGGATAATTCCTTAATGGTTCCGATTGATTCTTTTATATAACGAAGAAAATGAGAAAGATCATGCAGATAAAGTTTTTTTGTTCGTTCACTGTAAATGTCAAGATAAACATGTACATTTTCGCTTGTTTAAGCATGTACAAAATCAATCATTTTCTTTGCTAAAATGATCTTTAATTCGATAGGATTGTCCTACAATACTG
>NZ_JBPWAP010000067.1:0-24878 GCF_051776705.1 Bacillus cereus group sp. BceL291
ATTATAATTGAAAATCCAGCCAGTTTTATTAAAAATTGATACTGATTAGAATTCACAAAAGTGGCTGGGCTTTCAATGGTAATGTGGCCGGATTTTTAATTGACAAATACATATATCCACATTGTCCACAATTTTTAGAAAAATATCCACAATTAAAACAGCTGATATATGCTTTAATATAGAAAAATATTAAATGTTTTTGAAAATTACTAACAATTTCATCGGTTTTGTGGATAAAGTTGTCCACAGCAAAAAAGTCCCTTATGTATAAGGGGCTTTTTTGCTTACTTCTATCAGTCGAGAAAATTATGTAATGAAAATGAATAATTAGGGGGGAAACTTCTAATTATTCATTTTCACTTTAAATGCTTTTCGAGCGATATCCTGCTGCACGATCTGCTTTTTGAAATTCGCGTTGATAGAGAACTTCTTGTGTACTAGATAATGTGTTTTTTGCTTTATCACGTTTCTTTTTATCCATTACAAATCACCTCGTGTCTTAAAGTTACTATTTATCGTTTCCAAAGACATGAGGGGATATACGCATATGGAAAATGTTAACGATTGATTATCATTTCAGAAAATTTAGATTACGCTTCTTTTAATTGATGAGCATCTTGGAAGGTTGTATCTCGCATTGTAGCAAGTGTGTATTGATCTTTTGGAATTTCATATAAGTTATACACTTCTTCGTTTGCGTTAATTTCATCATATACGGCTTTTCTTGTTTCGTTTGCTAGATTCACATATTGCAGTTTTTCTGCAGCTTTAATAGAACGAATATTTATTTTACGAATACGCATGAAAATTGTTTCAATATCTAATTCATAGAAAAGTTCACTAAAAAATGAATCTTTTGCCAATTTGTTATAGCCTTTTCCATGATATGGTTTGCCAAGCCATGTCCCGAGAAATCCAGCTTTTTCTTGCACATCAAATAAAGTAATTGTTCCGATAGGGTTACCCCATTCATCTAAAATTGTGCGTGAAATTAATTCACCACGCTCTTCAGCTTCAATCGTTTGTTTCGTTAAGAATAAATATTCTTCATAAGAATAAGCCTTTTGACGCACAAAAGGGAAGACAGCTGGATCCACCATTAACTCGTATAGAACGTGGCTGTCGTGTAAGTCGCGTTTTTTCAACATACTAACTCCTCCTCACACGAGGGTAGCATGACGAAAAAACACCCCACCCTCGAAATTTTTATATCAATCTTTAAAAAATTTCGGGGTGGGAATCGAACCCACTAGAACCAGTTTCTAACGCTGGTGGCGCACCATTTGCCTTCCCCATTCATCAATTTGAAAATGATAATCACGACACAAATTGATTATGGTTTCATTTAGTTTATAATCGTATAATACTTTATCTAGTCAAAAAAATAAACTAGTTTTTTTTATTTTTTTTGTAAATTATTTTTCCATCAATCATAGTTAGTACAGGCTTGGCTAAATAATGGAAAGGATGATGAGTCCATAGCACGAGATCGGCGTCTTTTCCAACTTCGATGCTTCCAATTCTATCCTCTAAACGCAAATTTCGTGCTGGGAATATGGTGATTCCTTCTAGTGCTGTTTTCTCGTCTAACCCTTCTCTTACTGCAACAGCAGCGCAAACATTTAAATATTGAATGGGTGTATAAGGATGATCTGTTGTGATAGAAACTTCCACACCATTTTTTGATAATATATGGTAAGTATCCCATGTTTTATTTTTTAGTTCGATTTTAGAACGGCGTGTCAGAGTGGGACCGACTGAAACCTTCAAATTGTGTTTTGAAAGTTCTTCAACAATAAAGTGTCCTTCTGTGCAATGTTCAATGCGTAAATCGAGATTGAATTCTGTTGCAAAGCGTAGAGCAGAACTAATATCATCTGCTCGGTGAGCGTGGATACGTACGGGTATTTCACGACGTAATGCTTTTAAAATAGGAAGCATTCGAAAATCAGCTTCGTGCCCGTAGTGTTGTGCTTCATAGAATGATTCCCGAAGTAACCCCATAATCCCCATACGTGTAATGGATTCTTTTGTTCCATTACTATGGACTTTTTTAGGATTTTCTCCAAAGGCAATCTTTAAACCAGCAGGTTCTTGAATAATCATATGATCAATACAAGTTCCAGCTGTTTTTATTACACAAGTAGTACCCCCGATAATATTTTGACTGCCAGGCATAACGTGAACGGTTGTAATTCCGTTTTGTACAGCGTCTTGAAAGGCAATATCGAAAGGATGGATTCCATCTAAAGAACGAATATGTGGTGTTGAAACTTCAGATGTTTCATTGGCATCATTTCCAGCCCAACCAGTACCTTCATCATAGAGACCAAGGTGAGTATGGACATCAATAAAGCCAGGTAAGAGATGGAGTGCTCGTGCATCTATAACGGTCATATCTTGAGTAGGTGGAATAAAAGGTTTGACCTCGGTAATTCGCTCTCCTGTAACGAGTACATCTCCTTGAAACTTTTGAGATGTAATAGGGTATACAATGGCTTGTTTGAGCAATATTTTCATAGGTACCTCATTTCTGTTACTTTATAATGCTAATGGAAGTTAAGGGAAAGTAACTGAAAGGTTATTTGTATGGTAATGCTTCGGATCCTAGAAAATGAAAGTTTTGAAAGAGCCCATGTAAAATTGTGTTTTAGAAGTACTACATTGTATGCGAAAGTATATTTTGTAATGCATGGTCTATTTCTGGAAATGTGTATTGGTATCCATGTTCAATTGCTTTAATGGGTAATACACGTTGCCCTTCTAGTACAAGTATGCTCATTTCACCTAATAAAGTTTGAATGATAAAAGAAGGTACAGGCAACCAATGAGGCTTTTTCATTATAGTTGCAATGGTTTCTCCAAATTCCTTCATTCTTATAGGTGTTGGTGCTGTCATATTAAGAGGACCATCAATTTCTTTTTTGTGTATAATGAAATCCATCATACGAACGACATCGTCTATATGAATCCATGATAACCATTGCTTCCCAGAACCAATGGTGCCGCCGATATAGAATTGATAGGGAAGTAGCATTTTTGGAAGAGCTCCTTCATTTGCACCTAATACAACTCCAAATCTTGCGTAGATTGTTCGTATTCCGAGAGAACGTGCTTTAGATGCTTCTTGTTCCCATGAATATACTGTATTTGCTAAAAAGTCATTTCCAGGAGTCTCATGCTGTTCTGTAAAAGACTCTATTTCAGACGTTCCATAGTATCCAATAGCACTTGCGTTAATAAATGTGTGTGGCTTTGTATGGAGTCCCTGCAATTGTTTAATGAGTCCTTTTGTTGTTTGAATTCTACTGTTTAAAATGGCTTTCTTTTGTTGCTTTGTCCATCTACTATTAATAGACTCTCCGGCTAGATTAATAACTACATCAATAGAAGAGAGGGGGAAGGTTTGTAAATCTGGTGTCCATTGAACATACTGAAGGTTAGGATCGGAAGTTTCAGTAGTTTTTTTTCGTGTGAGAATGTAAACAGTATATCCTTTTTGAATAAAAAAAGTAGAAAGGGATTTACCGATAAAGCCTGTACCACCAGAAATTGCGATTTTCACAAGTATTTCCTCCTCATTATATATATTCTTGAAAAGAAAAAATGTTCCTCGACTATGTTAAAATAATAGAGAGGTGAGAGTATGGCTGTCATTACAAAAATAGAAGTACAAAAACGATCGAAAGAACGATTTAATATTTATATTGATAAAGGTCAAGGCGAAGAGTACGGATTTAGTGTGGATCAAGTAATCTTAATAAAACATGGATTACAAAAAGGCTTAGAAATTGATGAAATCGAGTTAGGAAATATTTTGTACAATGAAGAAGTGCAAAAAGCATATTTACAAGCAATCTCCTATTTATCCTATCAAATGAGAACAAAACAAGAAATAGAAGATTTTTTACGAAAAAAAGAAGTGGGACAGGCCATCATCTCTGAAGTCGTTTCGAAATTATTACATGACCGATATATTAATGATAAAGAGTATGCTGTTTTATATACGCGAACGCAAAGTAATGTGAATCGAAAAGGTCCAACTGTTATTAAAAGAGAGTTATTAAATAAAGGTGTTCAGGATTTAATTATTACACATAGTTTACAAGAATATCCGAAGGAAAAGCAAATTGAGAATGCCTTGTTTCTCATAGAGAAGAAGAAAAAATCTTATCAAAAACATTCTTTTTTACAAATGAAACTAAAGTTAGATGAGATGCTTGTTCGAAAAGGATATTCTAGAGAAGTAATTCAAATTTGTTTGGAAGAATTGAAAGACGAAAAAGATGACGAAAAGCAACAAGAAGCGTTACACTATCATGGGAATAAATATTATGAGAAATATAAGAAGCATGATGGATGGACATTTGAAAACAAGATGAAACAAGCGTTATATCGAAAAGGATTCTCTATTGATGAAATCGAGATATTTTTGCAAATGAAACGCGAAGAGGAATGAGGAGAATAAGATGAATATGCCAAAACGCTACAGTGAAATGACACCGCATGAGCTAAGGGAAGAAATTGGCGCTTTGAAGGAGCAAGCAGTAAAAGCTGAGCAGCTTGGGATTGTCAATGAATTTGATGTATTAATGAGAAAAATGGCAATGGCTCGTGCTTATATGACGGATATAAACAAATTCCGTATTGGTGAAACATATGAATTAGTAGAAGAACCTGGTGTATTATTTAAAATTACGTATTTCAATGGGGTATTTGCTTGGGGATATAAGCAAAATGATAATGAAGAGATTGGCATACCAATTTCCTTATTGCAAGAAAAATAAAAACCAGAGAGCATATATCTCTCTGGTTTTCATCTTTGGTAGGCGTTAAAGGAGATAGGAGATTCTAAAATTGGCGTTTTTTACATTCATTTGCCAATATAATGAGAGACTGGGTTTGTTGCGTCTGTCCGTTAACTTGCGCTTTCGCATGTTTTGGACGAGTCCACGTATGGTTAAATAATTCAGAACGACTATCTAAGCGATCACGGTAGCTCATCTTTATCACCTCGTGTAGGAAGTTAATTTAATTTGTATTACTCTTCCTGCTGATTTGCAGCACGCATACGTTCTTGTGGGTGCGTGTTAATTGTGCCGTTAGGTCGTTTCGAAGCGAAGCGTGATTTCGCTTTCGGTTGACCGTCGATTTTGCTGTTGTTTTTTGACTCAGACCAAAATTCGGCTTGTTTACCCATTACGAACGCCCTCCTCATTATCGGTTGATACCTCTTTAAGAAGTATCAATTATAGAATGTGCAAAATTGAAGAAACTATCCTTTAGAAATGAAGGGATAAATAGGTAAAAGGAGATTATAATATGAATGATATTTATGAAACATTAACGAAAGAATTATTAGACAAGAATGACAAGCTTTCTTACGCACAAGCTCGTGCGTGGGTTGAGTTACTATGGGAAGATTTTCAAACAACTTATGCAAAATCAGGTCGTTATCAAGGCGATGAAATGACAGAACAAGTGGTACGATCATGGATTAATAATCATGGTGTACGCCTTCATGAAATGCGTACAAATAATCCGAAGTATAGTCATTTAATTAATCAAGAAGATCATTTGAAACATTAAAAAAGCGACTTAAGTCGCTTTTTTTAATGTGGAAGTAATTCCAGTTTTTTTCGAAGCTTTTCTTCACTAAAGATCCATCCTGTATAGGAACTAATAATATTTAAATTGTGGTCGAGCTGAACGATTGCAACAAATGGATAATAATCTTTACTTCGATATCGTAAATCAATGAATCGTACTTCATAATAATGGTCATGATCAAAAATATCCCAGCGATATACAGGAGAGAAAGATAGAAAGGCCGAGATGTTTTCATCTTGTTTAGCTGCTCGCATAATATTATTGTCTGGGAACGGTACCCGATCGAACTTATCATATATCATGATGTTACCACGGTGCCATCTCGCAACGTAGTAATAATCAGCCGTAACGATTGCTAAATGGTAATGGTAAAATCGGTAAGAAGGAGAAATGATAATCTTTTCGACATTTTTGAAACGTTTGTGTACAACGCTTCTTATATTTCTGTGCATCATAATCCGTCCGATATAGTAAACAATCATTAATATATATGCCGCTAAAGCTGTATATCCCTTATGAGAACCGACGAGCATGCAAGCAATTGCAAGTATATGGATAAAGAAAATTACGGTATCGAATGTATTAATCACGCCGAGTGCGACCCATTTTTTTGTGAAAGGCCGTAATGCTTGTGTACCATAGGCATTGAAAATATCTACAAAGACGTGAAGGAAGACAGCAATAAATGACCAAAGCAGTAGATGAAGATATGGAGCGTCTGAAAAGAAGGCGAAAGAGATGCCACTTATAAGGAATGACCAAAGAATTACCGCAGGAATAGAATGAGTAATTCCACGATGATTTCTTATATATTTAGCGTTATTACGCAATTTTAAAACTGTGTCAATGTCAGGAATGTTGGAACCAGCAATTGTAGCAAGCATAACAGCTTGGGGGCCAATATCACTTTGTGCTATGGTTGGATCTAATGTTGCTAAGCTACCTAAAGTGATACCCATAACAAGGTGAGTGGCTGTGTCCATAGAAATCCACCTCCGTTTTTTATTAATGTAACTCTTTTTATTCGATACCTCAAGTCCTTTGCCTTCTATTTCCTGTATCATCTTACTTAAATTTTTTCCTAAAATCTTTATAATAGTACTTATATGCAAAAAAATGAGGGGGATCAAGTTTGACACTTGAAATACTAAACAATTTTAATATAGAGCAGTTTCAAAATGATTTAATTGGTTGGTTTGAAGAAGAACAGCGCGACTTACCATGGAGAAAGAATAAAGATCCATACCGCGTTTGGGTTTCTGAAATTATGTTACAGCAAACAAGAGTAGAAGCTGTAAAACCATATTACGCAAATTTTATGGGGAAGTTTCCTACACTTGAAGCGTTAGCGAACGCAGATGATGAAGAAGTATTAAAAGCATGGGAAGGTTTAGGATATTATTCTAGAGCACGTAATTTACATGCGGCAGTAAAAGAGGTAAAAGAAGTATACGGCGGAGTTGTACCAAGTGATGTAAAGAAAATTGAAAAGTTAAAAGGAGTGGGACCATATACAAAAGGTGCTATTTTAAGTATCGCATATGGTATACCAGAGCCGGCAGTTGATGGAAATGTTATGCGTGTATTATCTCGTATTTTATCAGTATGGGATGATATTGCAAAACCAAAGACTCGAAAAGTTTTTGAAGAGATTGTGCGTGAAATTATTTCAGTAGAAAACCCATCTTATTTTAATCAGGGATTGATGGAATTAGGTGCACTAATTTGTATTCCGAAAAATCCAGCATGCTTACTTTGTCCTGTACGTGAACATTGCAGAGGATATGCTGAAGGTGTTCAAAAAGAATTACCAGTAAAAAGTAAAGCGAAAGCTCCTAAAATGGTACCTATTGTTGCAGGTGTACTTCAAACTGAAGACGGTCGTTACGTTATTAATAAACGTCCAAGTACAGGTTTGTTAGCTAACATGTGGGAGTTTCCGAATGTGGAACTTGGAGAAGGTATTCGAAATCAGAAGGAACAGCTTATAGATTATATGAAAGAAAAATTTGAGCTCGAGGTTTCTATTGATGAATACGCAATGAATGTACAACATACGTTTACACATCGTACTTGGGATATATTTGTATTTTACGGAAAAGTAACCGGTAATATTGTTGATACAGATACATTAAAATTTGTATCAAAAGAGGTATTTGAGCAATTACCTTTCTCAAAATCACACCGTACTATTTATGAAAATTGTGTGGAGAAAATTACAATGCAATAAATAAAAAAAGTGTTCCCAATCTAGGGAACACTTTTTTAATCGTAAGAAATTTTTGTCCCATGAGTCCAACTAGCTTCACCTTCTTGTAAGCCGCCTCTTGATTCGATTTCTACTACAATTTCTTTGTAAATACTTTGCCCTTCTACATTTAAATAAGGCAGAACCTGTTGTAGTGAGTGATGAAAATAAGCTAATTCATCTTCTTTCCATTCATTTTTTGAAATCATCGTTAGTTCAGTCATATCGCGTCCTATATACATATTTACACCTCCATTTTCTATAGTTTGAATGAGTAACAAAAGTTATATGCGGAAATTTTAAAAAAGAAAATTACGGATAGCTTTTAAGTGAATTGGTTACATTATTGATTGTGGAGGTGAGAAAGATGAGTAAAAAACAACAAGGTTATAACAAAGCAACTTCTGGTGCTAGCATTCAAAGTACAAATGCTAGTTATGGTACAGAGTTTTCAACTGAAACAGATGTACAAGCTGTAAAACAAGCAAACGCACAATCAGAAGCAAAGAAAGCACAAGCTTCTGGTGCACAAAGTGCAAACGCTAGTTATGGTACAGAATTTGCAACTGAAACAGACGTGCATTCTGTGAAAAAACAAAATGCTAAGTCAGCTGCAAAACAATCACAATCTTCTAGCTCAAATCAGTAATGAAAGAAAAACACTTCTCTAATTCGGGAGAAGTGTTTTCTTTTTGCGTGGATCGTTGTAATGAAAAGAAAGCGAACGACATAACTTCTAATAAGTCAACAAATGTAGTCAAAGGAGAAGGAAGTTAACAATTAGAATTATGTAATTAGGAATAATAACTGATGAATAAGTCCAAAAGGGGGTAAGTAATGAACGATTTTGATAAGTTGGTAGGGGAGCAATTAGAAACGATGGATGAGTTGTTAAAGTTACAAGCACATCTAGAGAAGTATCAACAAATCGAAATGAATGAAAAAGATACGTGCGATAAAAAAGAACTGCATTTTATCCGTCAGGAAATATATAGAACAGAAGTAGCGTTGAAGATGTTACATGAGAAATTTGAAGAACAAACGAATAGTGTAATTCAATCTTTTGCAACTGAAAAAATGATTTCAAATTTAGGGTAAGATATATTGTTATCTTCAGGTGAAAAGTCCTTCTTTGTATGGAAATAGAGAAGGGCTTTTTCTATTACATGTCCTCGCTTATAAATAATGCAGTACAATCCCTATCTCTTAAGAAGAGTTGGGGCATAGTATTCAACGATAAACCTCCTGCATATTCAATTTGAAAAATAGAGTCTTATCCCTTTAGTTTTAAAATTTCGACAAAAAAGTTATAATAGAAAAAAAGTGAATGCCGTTCAAAGGGCATTTGCAGTTGAAAGAAGGGAGCATATATGGGATTTCCCAAAGAAGGAGAAAAAGTACAAATACATAGTTATAAACATAATGGCTCCATTCATAGAATGTGGGAAGAAACAACAATTTTAAAAGGGACACAGAGTCTTGTAATCGGAGCGAATGATCGTACAGTAGTTACAGAATCGGATGGCCGAACATGGATTACTCGTGAACCAGCAATTTGTTATTTTCATGCCAACTATTGGTTTAATGTGATTGGGATGCTTAGGGAAGATGGCGTATATTATTATTGTAATTTAAGCTCACCTTTTGCGTATGATCCTGAAGCATTAAAGTATATTGATTATGATTTAGATATTAAAGTATATCCAGATATGACATATACGCTTCTAGATGAAGATGAGTATGAAAAACATAGTCAAATTATGCAGTATCCACCTGTTATTGATACAATTTTAAAACGAAATGTAGCACATTTAACACAGTGGATTCATCAAAGAAAAGGTCCATTTGCACCAGACTTCGTAGATATGTGGTATGAACGATATTTAATGTACAGAAATTAAAACAAACCTGCAGGGGGCTTCCCGGCAGGTTTGTCCTATTAGAGGGGGGATTATGTGCAAGGCATAAAAAGATATTTACAATTTGTTAAACCATATCGATGGCTTATTGCTATTACAATTATTATTGGACTAGTTAAGTTCGGTATCCCACTTATTATGCCGTGGTTATTAAAGTATATTATCGATGATGTAATTCAAGGCGCGGGCTCACTTCAAGATAAAACATCTCAATTAATAACAGCGATTGGAATTGCTTTTTTTATTTTTGCGGTATTAAGACCACCGATTGAATATTATCGTCAATATTTCGCCCAACGTATCGCAAATACAATACTGTATGATTTGCGGAAGCATATTTTCGGTCACTTACAAAAGTTAAGTTTACGTTATTACTCCAATACAAAAACAGGGGAGATTATTTCGCGTGTCATCCATGATGTAGAACAAACGAAGGATTTTGTAATTACTGGTTTGATGAACGTCTGGTTAGATACTGCAACAATTGCTATTGCTATCATTGTTATGTTTTCTATGAATATAAAATTAACATTTGTTGCGTTATTGATTTTACCTATTTATGTAATTGCAGTGAAATATTTTTTCGGACGTCTTCGGAAATTGACGAAAGAGCGTTCACAAGCGTTAGCGACGATGCAAGGGTATTTGCATGAACGTATTCAAGGAATGCAAGTGACACGTAGCTTTGCGTTAGAAGAGTATGAGGGGAAGCAGTTTGAAAAAAGAAATAATGAATTTTTAACGAAAGCATTAACCCATACAAGTTGGACGGCAAGAACATTTTCGGCAGTAAATACGTTAACCGATTTAGGTCCGTTACTTGTGATTGGTTTTGCAGCATATGAAGTAATTCAAGGGCAGTTAACGCTAGGAACGATGGTAGCTTTTGTTGGATATATGGATAGTTTATATAGTCCGCTTCGCCGCCTTGTTAATTCATCTACAACATTAACACAATCTTTTGCATCGATGGACCGTGTGTTTGAACTGTTAGATGAAAAATACGATATTGTTAATGTACCAAATGCGGTACAAACGAAAAAATTAAATGGAGAAATTGTATTTGACAATGTTTCTTTTCGTTATAATGCAGATGAAAAAGAGATATTACACAACTTGTCATTAACTATGCAGCCTGGAGAGAAAGTAGCGCTTGTAGGAGCGAGTGGGGGAGGAAAGTCATCTCTTGCTAGTTTGATCCCGCGTTTCTATGATGTTTCTGAAGGCGCGGTTTATGTAGATGGCATAGATGTAAGAAAGTACAATATGAGAAATTTGCGTAGTCATATTGGAATTGTACTGCAGGATAATTTATTGTTTAGCGATACAATTGGAGCTAATATTTTATATGGAAATCCGAAAGCTACAGAGAAAGAAGTGATTGCAGCTGCCAAAGCTGCGCAAATTCATGATTTTATTATAGACTTACCAGATGGTTATAATACTGTCGTTGGAGAACGTGGTGTGAAGCTATCAGGCGGGCAAAGACAACGCGTGGCAATTGCACGAGTGTTTCTAAAGAATCCGTCGGTACTTATATTAGATGAAGCAACTTCAGCATTAGATTTAGAAAATGAAAGGTATATTCAAGAGGCGCTTCAGACGTTAGCTGCTGACCGGACAACGATTATAATCGCACATCGATTAGCGACGATTACGCATGTTGATACGATTATTTACATTGAAGACGGTGAGATTAAAGAGACTGGTTCTCATGAAGAGTTAATGCGAAAAAGAGGATTTTATTACAATTTATATCAACTTCAACATATAACAGAAACAGCTCCTTTAGCGTAAAAGGAGCTGTTTTTTTATTCGTCTTCTTTTTTATCATCGATTTGGAGTTCTTTTTCTGGTTTATGATATGTGTAGAAGCTATCTACAAGCAAATCTAAATGCTCTACTTCTTCGCTATAGTTAATGATGGAAGAAATAAGAGGGAAGAGATGTAACCATGTTTTATATGCTTCTTCATCGTCCTTATTTTGATATTCCATAAAGATATCAATTAATTCTTGTTTACCTGTTTCAACTTCATCAAGCATTTCAACTGATTGTTGTTTTTTTGCTTTACCAATAAATTTTAATAAAACTTGTTCATGATAATGCGTTAATGAGTCAAGTTCATTTTGGATAGATTCCTGAAATTCTTCCGGCATATAGCGCAGTTCATTTTCAGTACGGTGTAATGATTTTAACGTACTTAAAGCACGGCTTGTTGTCGCTAACATTTGTCTGAATAAAACGAGCTTACGAATTTTTGCGAACTTTACTTTTTTCGTATAGCTTCTTTCTTCTTTATACAGCAAATAGTAATGATTTAGTTTAATCATTTTTTCTTTCATACGATCAATATCAGTTTTTAGCGTTGTAAAATCAGAAGCCTGCCTGCTATTCATTCGAATCCATTTTACAATTTCTTCTGTATTATCAACGATACGATGATAAAGTTTTGTTTCATATTTTGGCGGCATAAATACTAAATTTACAAGTGAAGCCGCAATAATACCAATCATAATCGTCGCAAATCGAAGTAAGGCAAAACTAAAGAAATCTTCGCCTTGATACTCCATAATGGCGATAACTGTTACTAAAGCAATTGATATTGTGTTTTCTAATCGTAATTGTAATGTAAGAGCAATTACTAATATACATGTTAATCCAATAATAAAAGGATTATGTCCAAAAGCAGTAGCAAATGCGATAGCAAATATCGCACCAATTACATTTGCTTGAATTTGTTCAAGTGCTGTTAAATAAGAACGGTATACAGACGGTTGAACAGCAAAGATAGCTGAAATTCCCGCAAATACCGGACTCGGTAATTGAAGTAAAATACAAGCAAATAAAGCTAACGTGATGGCAATACCCGTTTTTAAAATGCGAGCACCAAGTTTCATACCCTTAATAAGATCCTTTCTCTTGTCATAATGAATGTACAACATGATACTATACATTCATTACAATATGTTAGCAAGTGATATTTTAGTGACGTTAAAAGAAATTAGTGTTTATTTTATCCCGCTAATTGTGAGTAGTAAGATTCCTGCCTCAAAAATTAGAAGCTAGATGCCGGTAAACGCTCGATTGGTGTAGGCTAATTAAAGTTTCACTTTATAATTTTTCCTAATTCCTTTTAAACATCAGTTTTTAGTAAAAAAACCTGCTGAATTTCAGCAGGTCTCAAATTGTTACTATAGATTACTATGAGAAGCGTACTTCGTCAATTTTTTCTTAATAATGAAAATTACTCATTTTACTCTGTTGAGATAGATGGGTCTGCCTGTTCTTTTTTCGGGATAATCTCAAAAAACTGGTTCTGTATATCATCTAATAATGCTGTTAATAAAGCAACTTCCTCATATTGCTCATGTTCGTTTAGTACACGAATATAGTCTAGCAATAATTCAGTTACATCTTTCAAACCATTTTTACTAATTGGTTGTAATGTAACATTTGCGCCTTTTGCAATTCTTCTTTTTAAGGCCTGTTCTGTTAGGCCTAAGTTTGAATCATGACGCAAATAAACAACACCGCCAGTCATGCCAGCGCAAATCCATGGACCAGGGTCACCTAAAACAAGCGCTCGCCCATTTGTCATATATTCAAAAGCAAAACCTTTAATATTGGAGTATGACCCTATATTTCCTTGCTCTTTTTCACGGAGTGGTTTTGTTATTCTACCTCCAATTATCATGTCTGCCCCAGAAAGGCGAATGCCAGCGCGAGCATCAGCGTTCCCTTGCACGTATAGTGCCCCTTTTTGTGCACCATATCCAAATCCTTTTCCGACAGAACCGTTATAATATAATCCGTCTTTTCCTTTTGATTTCGTTATATAAATCCCACCACCAAAGGAAGTTTTACCAATGCCATCTTGTGCGCCGCCATTTACGTGTATAAATAAATTTTCACTATTGTAAGCGCCTAACCCATTTCCGGGAATAGAACCATTCGTATACTTTAATGTAAGTGGTTCAAGTTGAGTAGCTTCATATAGTTTACTGCGAACGCGATAACATGATTCTAGACCACCCATAACGCGTTGCTCTACACCAACGCCTACTAATTCTTTTGAGTCAGCGGAATGAACTGTCTTAAATTGTTTTTCTGGTACACCATCTGTTGTTGTAACAGATGGATGTTCTATTATTTGTAATAAATTACGTAAGTTTAATAAATTTTCGCCTCGAACTTGCTCTAATAAATCAGAACGCCCAACAATTGCTTGTGAATTTGTATACCCAAGCTGTCCTGTTAATCGTTTTAGTTCTATACCGAAAGAGGTGAATAAATTTAGCAGGCCAGTAACTGCGCTTTCTAATTCGCGTGGGACGAAGCGGCGTAACCCATGTTCCTTTGCTTGTGCTTCAGACTCGATTTGTGTTGCAATTCCGACATGGCAAGTATCTAGATGACACCCACGGCAAGTAGTGCAGCCGATTGCAATCATTGATAGTGTGCCAAATCCAATACGGTTTGCTCCGAGAAGCATGATTTTCAAGGCATCATTTACACTTCGAATACCACCATCTGCCCAAATCTCTACTTTATGTCTCATGCTCGCTTCTAATAAAGCGTTGTGAGCGGCTTTAACACCAATTTCTACAGGAAGACCTACATGTTGCAAGGCGTGAATACGTGCAGCACCTGTTCCGCCATCGAATCCGCTAATGTTAATAAAATCAGCACCAGCTTTGGCGATACCGACAGCAATTGTTCCGATATTAGGAACGACAGGGACTTTCACGGCTACTTTGGCAAGTTGATTAGCTGTTTTAATTTCCGTAATCATTTGAGCTAAATCTTCAATTGAATAAATATCATGGTTATTAGAAGGTGAAATTAAATCTGAGCCAATTGTCGCATTACGTGCTTCAGCGATTTTGGCTGTTACTTTTGAACCAGGTAAATGCCCACCTTCCCCAGGCTTTGCGCCTTGACCGATTTTGATTTCAATTAAGTTCGATGAGTTTAGTAGTTCGGCATTTACTCCAAATCGCCCAGATGCCACTTGTTGTCCACGTGTATGTGGATATTTTCCAATCATATCTTTAATTTCGCCGCCTTCACCGTTCAAGCTAATCATATTTAGCTGATCGGCCGCTTCTGCATATGCGCGAAAGGCAATTTCGTTTTGAGAACCAAATGACATAGAACTAATAATAAATGGAAAATCATGATTTTTAATGCCGATAGATACTTCTTCAGTTGGAACGACATGTTTTGTTTGTTTCGTTTGAACAAGGTGTCTGATTGCGATGGGATTATTCTCTTCTAGTTCACTTAACTTGTCACGGTAATCATCATAAGAATTTCCTTTTGCAACATCGCCGATTGCTTTCCAAATTCGCGGGAATATATGAAATGATTTTCGCATTCTAATTTTAGGATTGTTATAATCATCCGCTCGCATTTTTGCATCTTCAGCAAGTGATTCAAGTGAAAAAGCTAAATCATTTGAACCGAAGAAATTTGTAATCTGTAATATATTTGCGATTTCTTCATGTAACCCAATAGATGAATAGAGACGTCCGTAACCACGTAACTCATGAATTCCAATTGTTGAAATGACTTTTTCTAATCCTTTATTAAGTGCATTATACAGATTCGTAATTGGTGTTTTTGTTCCATCATTTACAGTCGCGAATAATAAATATGGATTAATACTATCTGCTCCTAATCCATATAGCGTGACAATGTCATGTAAGGAGCGAAGGGCACCAGAACGTATAACGAGAGAACAATTGCGGCGTAATTTATTTTCACTTAATGCTTGATGTACTTTAGCAGTAACTAAATGTGGATCAATCCACAATCTTTCATTTAGATGGGCTTTTACGTCATCTAATACTAGTAGGGAAGCACCATTGTTAACAGCAGCTATCGCTTCAGAACTAATGCGGCTTAATGCACATTGTAGAGTTTCTGACGAGCTGAATGTAGCAGAGATTGTGGCGATAGAGTTATGAGTTTTAAATAGCTCTATGAGTTGTTCGTACGTAATTGTGTGTAATTCCTCTGCAATAGGTTGTGCCACGCTGCCTTCTAAAATAATTGGTGAAAGCATTTCAACTACAAATGGCCGTTTTGCGCCGCTTAATAAACTTGGACGCTCTCCAAGTACAGTACGTGTAGAGAAGTGTTCAATTTCACGGTCACGGTCAATTGCAGGGTTTGTAACAACAGCTACACTTTCTTTAATGAAGTCAGCGATATTTCGTCTATCAGTATCAAGTGCGGCAAGTGGTGAGTCATGCCCAAGTGAGCGTATTGGCTCAACGCCTTTTGTTGCCATCTGTTCAAGGAGTTGAATATGTTCTCGGTCCCATCCGAAAGCGACGTATTGTTTCGTTTCAACTTGAACAGAATCACATAGCCCTTGGATTTTTTTCGTTTCAGGGATAGATAAATTTAAATGGTAATTGGTAGTATCAATTCGCTTTTTAAAACGGTTATATACTTGGATTTGATATTTGTCATATTCATAAAGAACAAGTTCATCTTGTTCATTCCATTTTAATCCGACTTTTTCTCCAGGAGCGAGTGGTTTTGGTTCTGCTACATATTTAGTTGGTGATACAACTCCAGGTTCAGAAGAGAAAATATAAGAGCTCTCTGTCTCTACTTTCCATACTGGGCGTAATCCAAGGGAATCAACGCTGAAAACAGCTTCATCTTTAAAACGGGAAATGATGCCAGCTGGTCCTTGGGCAAAATGTCCCCACGCTTCACGTATATACGTATATAAATCTTGTAAAGGTGTTTCATAAAGTTTAATTTCATTAATAATTGGTGGGAATAGAATTTCCATTGCTTCAAATAAGCTGTAGTTGTATTGAACAAGTAGGGTTTCTAAGGTGCGGTTTAAATCTTGAGAGTCACTGCCTCCTGCAGTAAGTGGTACATCAATCATTTCAGCTTGATCGCGTAATTTCGCAATTGTGTTAATTTCACCATTATGTCCGAGAATGCTAAATGGTTGTACACGAAAAAAATTAGATAATGTATTAGTAGAGTAGCGGTTATGTCCTAATGTCATAGTTGAAGCGATAAGCGGATGTTGTAAATCATTATAGTAGGCAACAAGCGTATCACCAGCACCTAGAACTTTATATACAACATGATTACGACTTAATGAAGCAACATGAATTGCTTCGTTTTCCTCTATTTTTATTGTGACAGAAAATAATGTTTGCTCAATATTTGTAATTTCGTTTTCTGCGATAAGGGCAACTTGCCAAAATAAAGGTTCTTCTTGTTTACCAAGTGGACCGAGTGCATCTGAGTTTGTTACATCATCACTTTCGAAAATGATAGTAAAGTTTTTGTTGTTTAATTGCGTACGAATATAATCTTTTAAGGCAGTAATGTCTTCTTTTTTATTTAGAAAAAAATGTCCAACGATAAAGTGGGGATGATCCACAATCGTTGGATTATATCCGCTACTTTTTAGTTTTTCATTCCAAAGCGTTTTTGGTATATCAATGTGAATGCCGATGCCATCGCCCTCACCATTAATGAAACCAGCTCTATGATTCATTTTGACGAGTGATTGTATGCAAAGGTCAATGTTTTCTTTTGTAGCAATTTTTCGTTTCTCCATAACGGAAACGATTCCACACGCATCATGTTCTGCATTTCTATAATCTCGAAATAAAGACGGTGTCCATGTATTTTTTTTATTGAGCATCCGTCAATCCCCCCTCTTGTAAAAGTTAGAATAATCTTACTATTTAAGGTGCGAATCACCTTGTACACAGAGATAGTAATGCTGTAAAAGAGTATAAAACGGATAATTATGAATAATTATACTATTAATACGGAATTTATGAAATAGAAAAAAGGAAAAAAGAAAGGTGAGCTTTCTTTTTTCCTTTTAATGACGGGATTATTTATTGTCTGCTAGGGCAGCAAATGCTCTGCCGACAGCTTCGATTGTATATTCAATATCTTCTTTTGTATGTTCTGTAGTTAAGAACCATGCCTCGTATTTAGAAGGTGCTAAGTTAATTCCTTCTTGAAGCATAAGCTTGAAGAATTTACCGAACATTTCACCGTCTGTATCTTGTGCGGCATCGTAATCTTCAATTGTATTTGTTGTGAAGTATACAGTTAAAGCCCCTTTTAGACGGTTTAATGTAATGTCGATATTATGTTTCGCTGCTTGTTCTAAAATTCCTTTTTCAAGCATTGCACCAAGTTCATCTAATTTCTCATAAAGCCCTTCTTGTTGAAGCACTTCTAGACAAGCGATACCTGATGCCATAGAAGCAGGGTTTCCTGCCATTGTACCAGCTTGGTATGCAGGTCCAAGCGGAGCAACTTGTTCCATAATTTCTTTCTTACCACCGTAAGCACCGATTGGTAAGCCGCCGCCAATAACTTTACCAAGCGCTGTTAAGTCAGGTGTCACACCAAGTAAGTCTTGAGCACCACCGTACATAAAGCGGAAAGCAGTAATAACTTCATCATAAATTACTAATGCGCCAGCTTCGTGAACAAGTTCATTCACTTTTTCAAGGAATCCTGGTTTAGGCTCTACAATACCGAAGTTTCCAACGATCGGTTCTACAAGGATAGCTGCTACTTCATGACCCCATTTATCTAAAGCCTCTTTTAAAGTTTCTACATTATTAAATGGAACAGTAATAACTTCTTGTGCAATACTTTGTGGTACGCCAGCTGAGTCAGGAGTTCCTAAAGTAGAAGGACCAGATCCAGCTGCCACAAGTACTAAATCAGAATGACCGTGGTAACAACCAGCGAATTTCATGATTTTTGTGCGACCTGTATAAGCACGAGCAACACGAATCGTTGTCATCACTGCTTCTGTACCAGAGTTTACGAAACGGACTTTATCTAATGCAGGCATTGCTTCTTTTAACATTTTTGCGAATTTTACCTCTAGCGCTGTTGGTGTTCCATAAAGTACCCCATTTTCAGCAGCTGTTGTAATTGCTTTTGTTATATGCGGATGAGCATGTCCAGTAATAATAGGACCGTATGCTGCTAAATAATCGATATATTTATTTCCGTCTACATCCCAGAAATAAGCGCCTTTCCCACGTTCCATAGCAACAGGAGCGCCGCCGCCAACTGCTTTAAAAGAACGAGAAGGACTATTAACACCGCCCACGATATGCTCTAAAGCTTCTTTATGTAATGCTTCTGACTTTGTGAATTTCACTACAATTCATCTCCTTACAAAAATCTATGTATTATTCTAACATGTTTTTCGAAAAGACGTATTGTTTGTGATAGCGCAGGCAGTTGGGTAAACTATTCGTTGTGACATTTAGGAGGGGGGTCCGATTATGAAATCGGTAATTGAGGTACAAGGGTTACGTAAAGAGTTTACAGCCTATTCAAGTCGTCCGGGCTTAAAGGGTGCATTTCGCGATTTATTAAATCGTAATTATAAAATAGTACCAGCAGTAAATGATGTATCTTTTACTGTAAAGCAAGGTGAAATGGTTGGTTATATCGGTGAGAACGGTGCTGGTAAATCAACAACAATTAAAATGCTTACGGGGATTTTAACTCCGACATCAGGGCAAATCACAGTAAATGGAATGAACCCACATAAACAAAGAGAAGAATTTGTAAGAACAATTGGTGTTGTTTTTGGACAGCGTTCGCAACTTTGGTGGGATATTGCAGTACAAGAATCGTTTCGTTTATTAAAGAAAGTGTACGGTGTATCAGACGCTCAGTATAAGGAGCATATGGAGCACGTAATTGAAACGTTAGATATAGGGCCTTTATTAGATAAACCAGTTCGAAAATTATCTCTTGGTCAAAGGATGCGTTGTGAATTAGCGGCAGCCTTAATTCATAATCCACCGTTATTATTTTTAGATGAGCCAACAATTGGGTTAGATGTACTTGTGAAATTGAAAATACGTGAATTTTTAAAAGAAATGAATGAACGTTATAAAACAACAATTTTATTAACAACACACGATATTACTGATATTGAAGCTTTATGTGAGCGCGTTATCATGCTGGATGAAGGGAATATTATGTATGACGGTTCTTTAAGTAATCTTCGTACGCAGTGGGGAGCAGAGAAGGAAATTCACTTTCAGTTTGTTGCACCAGTTTCCTATCAGGCTTTATCAATGGTTATGCCAGATAATCATGTCGTTTGGTCGAAAGCGAAAGAGGAAAATGCATGGGTTGCAAAAATTCCGAATGAAGAAGTTATTATTTCAATGCTTATTTCTAAAGTAGTACAAGCATTTCAAATTAAAGATTTAAAAATTAACGAAGTGTCTACAGAGGAAATTATTCGTAACATTTATGAAGAAGGTATTACGCATGGGTAAGTATATTGAAATGATTCGAATTCGCTTTTTAATGATGCTTGCGTATCGTACAAATTACTATAGCGGGATTTTAATTTATACGATTAATATCGGTGCTTACTATTTTTTATGGCAAGCAATTTATAGCGGAAAAGAGAATATTGAAAGTTTATCTATTTCGCAAATGACCACGTATATCGCAATCGCGTGGATGGCACGTGCCTTCTATTTTAATAATATAGATAGGGAAATTGCGATGGAGATTCAAGAAGGACGTGTGGCTGTAGAATTAATTCGTCCGTATAACTATTTGGGAATGAAAGTTATGCAAGGTCTTGGCGAGGGAATATTCCGTTTTGCCTTCTTTTCCATTCCAGGCATGGTTATCGTTACGTTATTATTTTCGTTGCAAATTACAACGAATTTTCAAACTTGGTTATATTTCTTCTTATCTTTAATATTTAGCTTTATTATTAATACACAAATTAATTTAATGACGGGAATGCTTACGTTTTTCCTATTTAATAATAGTGGAATTATGTATGCAAAACGCGTTGTTATTGATTTATTTTCAGGTCTATTATTACCAATTAGTTTTTATCCGTTATGGGCCCAAAAAGCAATGATGTTTTTACCGTTTCAGGCTATTAGTTATATTCCAAGTATGATTTTTTCTGAAGGTATACAGGGGAGTAAGTTGTATGAGGCTTTAGTATTTCAAGTGATTTGGGCGATTGTACTTATTATTCCAATTGTACTCATGTGGAGAACGGCGAGAAAACGTCTAATTGTACAAGGGGGATGATGAGATGCTATATATAAACTTATTTTTACAATATGCAAGTCAATATATAAAAACGAAATTGGAGTATCGAGGCGATTTTATCGTTGGTTTACTTTCTGATTTATCGCTTCAAGCAGTTAATTTAATATTTATTCTCGTTGTATTTGGGCATACACAAGCATTGAAGGGATGGAGTCGAGAAGAGGTAATCTTTATTTATGGTTTCTTTTTAGTACCATTTGCCATCTTTTCAGCTTTCTTTAATATATGGGATTTTAATGATCGATACATTATTAAAGGGGAGATGGATCGTGTATTAACGCGACCGATCCATAGCCTATTTCAAATTATATTAGAAAGAATGGAACTTGAATCTTTAATTGGAGCTATTACAGGGATTGTTGTAATGGGATATGCAGCTGTGGAGTTACAATTATCTTTTTACTGGTATGATTTCTTCTTATTTATATTGATGGTAGGAGGAGGAGCACTTGTATATGGAGGGATATTTGTTACGTTGGCGAGCCTTGGTTTTTGGTCGGATGCGAAAAGTTCAATTATGCCTCTTATGTATAACATAGGTAATTACGGGCGCTATCCTGTTAATATTTATAATCGTGTAATTCGTTTCATTTTAACGTTCGTTTTACCGTTTGCGTTTGTTGGAGTATATCCAGCAGCATACTTTTTAAGAAAAACAGAATGGAATAGTTATGCATTTGCGACGCCAATTGTTGGTATTATCTGTTTTACGATTGCAATCACCCTCTGGAACCAAGGGGTAAAAAGGTATCGAGGCGCGGGTAATTAATTATAGAAGCTTGTTCGTTTCTAAGGGATAAATCAGTTCTCCACCTCATACATATAAAATGAGGTGGAGGACATGTTATGGGGATTTATTCTATTAATTGCAGCAATCGCTATTTTGAAAAGTGTCCAATTATTATGGAGTTCCTATTCGGATTCAACGCGTTTTTTTTCGCTCTATAATTTGGCCACATTATTTTTAATCTATACAACAGTACTAATCGCATTTGGATTAAGTTACGTTGTATTAGAGGAAATGGGTTTCGCAGTTTTGAAAGAGGACGGAGAAAGTTTGAACGCTCATTCTTTTCAACTCGTCGAAGTTTGTTTATATTTTAGCGCAGTTACTTTATTGTCTGTTGGATATGGTGACATATCTCCGATTGGAATTGGGCGATGGATTGCAATCGCAGAAGCGCTAATTGGATATACACTCCCTTTTGCTTTTGTGATGAGGTCTGTAATAGACAATGAAAAATAAGGAAGCATTTGTTATAGTAAAGGAAAAGAGTAGGAGTGATAACTATGATTACAGTAGGAGAAATGGCACCAGAATTCACATTAGAGGGAAGTAATGGAGAAGAAGTTCGCCTAGCTGATTTCCGCGGTAAAAATGTAGTTCTCTATTTTTATCCCAAAGATATGACGCCAGGATGTACAACTGAAGCATGTGATTTTCGTGATGCGTATGGAGTATTTCAAGAGAAGGATACGGTTATTCTTGGAGTAAGTCCTGATTCAGCGAATAGACATTTGAAATTCATTGAGAAACATGAATTGCCATTTACACTTTTAGTAGATGAAGATCATAAAGTAGCAGAGTTATACGATGTTTGGAAGTTAAAAAAGAACTTTGGGAAAGAGTATATGGGAATCGAGCGTTCTACATTCCTTATTAATAAAGACGGTGAACTTGTAAAAGAGTGGCGTAAAGTGAAAGTGAAAGGACATATTGAGGATGTTCTTTCTTATATAAAATAAATCTACATTGGGGATAAAATATGCAGAAACAAGGCAAATGTCTATACATATTTTACTGCCTTACATAAAGTGGATGTGTAGGGCATACCTCCTCAGATGATAGTATTCCAAGTGCGATTATGTCGCACTTTTTTCTATGGAATATATGAAGAAAAAAGGGAAAGATACATAAAAACAAGTCCTGAATATAAAAATAAACTACATACTTATAGTAGAAATATTGACGATTTATAAGAAAAGGAGTACACTCTTTATAAGAATTATAAAATAATAATCCGTATAGAATCGGGGTGCATGACGGTGGTCAAAGAAGAATTAAAAGAAGCGCTAGAAATGCTGAAAAATACGGGTGTACGCATTACTCCACAGCGTCATGCTATTTTAGAGTACCTTGTGGAATCAATGACGCACCCAACAGCGGATGATATTTATAAAGCATTAGAAGGTAAGTTTCCAAATATGAGTGTTGCAACTGTCTATAATAACTTACGTGTGTTTAAAGAGGTTGGACTTGTAAAGGAATTAACTTATGGAGACGCTTCAAGTAGATTTGATTATGTTACAAGTCAACATTATCATGTGATTTGCGAAAAATGTGGTAAGATTGTTGATTTTCCTTATGGAGGCTTGGAAAAGCTGGAAGAGGAAGCTGCGAAAACGACAGGCTTCGTTATCAATAGTCATCGCTTAGAAATTTATGGCGTTTGTCCAGAGTGTCATAAGGCGTAATATATAATAAAGAAAGAGGCTGACGGCTATACGTCAGCCTCTTTCTTTATTATATAAGGATTAGCGTGAGGTTAATCGGGATTTACAGTGCTAAGTTAGTAAGGAGGGTTAGATAAAAGTTTGTCGAATTTACTTTGTATTGGTGGAAATGAATTCTGGGAGGGGACATTTTGAAGAAATATGAGATTAAAAATAACATTCCAACATTGGAAGAATATAAATATTTATGTGATTCTGTGGGATGGACTAACTATATGAACTTTGAGGTGGCGGAAATATCACTTCAAAATTCGATTTACTGTATAACAGTCAAGGATAATAATCAAATCATCGGCATGGGGAGAATTGTTGGTGATGGGGCTATCTATTTCTATATTCAAGATATAGTGGTTCATCCAGAGTATCAAAAGAATGGTATTGGAAAGAAAATAATGAATACTTTAGTAGAATACTTAAATCAGAATGCTCCAGATAAAGCATTCATTGGTTTGTTTGCGTCGCAAGGTAAAACATCATTCTACGAAAAATATGATTTTAAAGATTATTCGCCTAATATGACAGGGATGTTTACTGTTATTTCGAAAAAATAGGTGTAATAAATTTAATAAAACAATTAAAAAGTTGATTTTTTAAGAAATCAACTTTTTAATGAGTTGAAACGTTTGTAGTGTTGCAAATTCGTATTTCCCTTGATACTTATGATTTATAACTCTTCTTATTATACTTTTCATCAAATTCTTTTCCTTCTAGATCTCGATCTAGTGTTAAAGGTTGATTGCAGTGCATACATGCATCGACACGGCCGAGCATTTTGGTTGGCTTATCACAGCTTGGGCAAATAATTTGGATAGTCTTAGTAGATAACATACCAATCCAAAAGTAAACGACAGTGCTAGCGATAACAGCTAAAAAGCCAACCATCATAAACGTTGTCATAATAATAATGTTTTCGCGGAAAAAGACACCTAAGTATGCAATGAAGAGGCCGATAAATACTAAACTTAATGCAAAGGTCCGGATTTTATTGATTTTGTTTGAATACTTAATGCTCATTCTCACCACGCTCCTATACTAATAATATAACATAAAATTTAGAATTTTCACTCTCGTGTAAATTGATAAAGGGATAAGATATGAAATGAATAGGAGGGGGGCCATGAAGAATGAATGGACGCTATAAGGATTTTTACAGCGGTTTTTCAGTTTTTAACGGGATGTGAAATTTTTTTATAAAAAGTATTGACCCTGTATATACTGCATGATATATTAATAACCGTCGCTGATGCGGAAACGCAGAAAACGACAAAAAAGAAATTAAAAAACTTAGTTGACATTGAAAAATGAAGATGTTAACATAAGGAAGTCGCGAATGAGCGACTAAGTAGTTCTTTGAAAACTGAACGAAACAAACAACGTGAAACGTCAATTTTTATTTTAGATGCTAGACAAACTAACTTTATTGGAGAGTTTGATCCTGGCTCAGGATGAAC
>NZ_JBPWAP010000068.1:0-23189 GCF_051776705.1 Bacillus cereus group sp. BceL291
TCTGAACAGTTATCCTGCTCTTAATTGTTTTTGTTGTTTCTACAATCTAGAACAGTCCTCGTTGTCGCTTATGCTTGCGCATTACTTAATCGAGAACGTCTCGCACGCCATAGTAGTCTTCCTCCTATAATCGTTTCTTATATATCCATTGTCTATTTTACCGAAATCCTCATCATTTTACTAATATGTTACTCTTCCACTTTAAACTGCTCGACTAATCTTTCTAAATCTCTCATATGTTCTGTCAAACTTTCCATCGTGTGAGCTACCTTTTCTAAATGATTCACCTGTGATTCCGTTGCAGCATGTACCTCTTCAGAAACAGCTGCACTTTCTTGACTCGTACCAGCAATTGTATGCATTACCGCTGTAATTTCCCCTTGCTCGTAACCTATGTTATGTACCTCTTCTACAATTTTTTCAACTGAAGTACTAATCGTATTTACAACTGACATAATTGTGCGGAACTCCATTTCCGCCTCTGTCGTCACTTTATTTTGTACATCTGCAATGTCTTTCAATTTACTTACAACTTCTACAACCCTTTTTACTTCTAATTGTACATCACCAATCATCGTTGTGATTTCTCCGGTTGCCTCTTTTGATTGTTCCGCTAATTTCCGAACCTCTTCAGCAACAACCGCAAATCCCTTACCTTGCTCACCTGCACGGGCAGCTTCAATCGATGCATTTAAAGCAAGTAAATTTGTTTGATCCGAAATGCCTTTTATAAGCTCAACAACATTTTGAATCGATCCAACTCTTTGTTCTAACTTATCCGATGCTTCTTCTGTATGAACAACAATCGAAGATGATTGTCCCCTCGTACGGATTAAATTCCTCATTGTATTTAATCCTTGCTTAGATGCCTCTTCCGCTTTGCCAGCCACTCCTTTTATTTCACCAACGGAGCTATTCATTTGTTCCACTGACTCCGCCATATTCTCGAGCTGAGCTGAAACTTCATCCACACCATTCGCAAGCGTAGAGGCTCCTCCACTCACATCATCCATTGCTCCTGAAACTTCTCTACTAGCCGCTACTGTTTCATTCGTTAAGTAATGTAAACTATTCGTTGATTGTTGCACCGTTGATACGCTGTTTTTAATTTTACTTACCATTTCATTCATTTGTTCAACCATATCATTAAAGTGCTTAGTCAACTCTCCAACTTCATCTTTACTTGTCACTTTCATTCGCAGCGTTAAATCGCCTTCTGCTACTTTTTGCACGTGATTCTTTAATAGTTGCAGTGGTCTTGCTAATCTTCTTGAGAACAAGTAGGAAGCTACGATTCCAACTAATAAACTAATACATGCCATTATAATAACTGTATTTCTCGTACTATTTAATAGCCCATCGATCGTTTCTTTCGGATAAAAGATTCCTATCGTCCATTTCATCGTATCAAATGATTGACTGTAAACAACTACATCTTCACCTTTTATTGTACTGACCGCATATTTTGTTACCTCTTTATTTAAGCTCTTTATAAGTGGCTCTTTAGAAACATCTTTTCCTATCTTTTCTGGATAAACAAGAGCCATATTTTTATCATTTATAATAAACATTTCTCCGTCATTATTGTATTGAATATTGTGAAGCAACTTCTGAATCGTCCCAAGCGATACATCCATCGCAACAACGCCTAATACAGATCCATCTTGAGCTGTAATTGCTTTAGAAACACCTACACTTAACTTTCCTGTTGCAATTTCATAAGAAGGTTGTCCCCAGTGGACCTTTTTTACATCAGCCTCTGAATCTTTATACCATGGTCTTGTCGTTGGATCGTATCCTTCTGGCACTTGCCCACCTTCAGCAAGATTGGCACTTAATGTTTTTTTATCTTTCGTACCAATATATAAATCTAAAATACCAGGATGATTCTTTTTATACTCCGCAAACTCTTTCGTTAAAAACGCTTCCTCTTCTGGAGTAACCCCACCTTGAAGTATATTACGAATCATCTCACTGTTCGCGTAATACCCCATATCTTCATCCGTTCTTTGAACAAATGTCGTAAGTTGCTCTGTTACAAGATCCATCGCATTTTGAGAATACTCGTCTAAGGAACGCACTTCCTTTTCTTTCTGTAATTGATACACAGCTGTACCCAATATTACGAACATCATAGAAATAAGAACTGAAAACACTACCGCAATTTTTAAACGTAAACTTCTTAACATCTTCCCCCCAGCATCCCCTTCGCATTAAATTAAAATCTTATTAATCATTATATTAAGTATAATAGATAAAATTAAAAAATTGAAATTAATTCTCACCTTAATACAATTAGAAAACGGACTACCACTTGTGCAAAAACAAATAGTTCATTATCCTTAAAATATAATCTCATTCGTTCGGAGGGAACTATGTTACAAAAATTCGGTTTCTCACAATATGAAAGCCAAGCTTATGAAGTTGTCGTATCAAGCAATGAACCATTAGATGCTACAACGATTGTGAAGCATTCAGGTGTTCCAAAAGCAAAAATATATGAAGTGCTAGCACGCCTAATCGATAAAGGAATGGTAATGGATTCTGTTTCAGAAAAGAAAAAACTGTATACAGCATTACCACTAAAGCTAGCAATTGAAAAATTAACGACAGAATTCCAATCAAATATTAAAGAACTGGAAACAAATATATCCAAAAAATCATTTACAGATGACCGTGTGTGGAGCTTAAAAATGCAATCTTCTATTCGAGTTCAAAGTAAGGAACTCATTGAAAGTGCAAAAGAATCAATCCGTATTTCAGCTTGGAATGATACTCTTTTAGAATATCTTCCTTTACTAGAAGAAAAAGCAAAACAAGGTGTTCAAATTGAATCCCTTATTGTTGGAAAAGTAGAAACAGACTTAGAAAACATGCATTTTCTAATCCCGGCTGAAGAACCTAATGCATTAGAGCGCTACTTGCTACTCATCGTTGACGATCGTGAAATTTTATTTGCTGGCGTAGAACAAGAGTCATGGCAAGCAATGAAAACAATGTCACAACCATTCGTAAAGTTCTTTACAGAATTTTTCTATCATGACGTTGCACTTGCAAAGATTACCCAGAAACACCATGACCTCTTTATGGAAGATGAGGAAATTAAGAGTTTGTTAATGAAATTAAGATACTAATTAAATAATAAAAAGGAGTCTAGTTTTTCACTTAGACTCCTTTTCGTTTTGTTCCTTTATCTCCATCAACAGCTCAATGATTTTCTCATTTTGCTCCACTTGTTTCTCTGAATTTTGATAGATGAAACGAACCCATCTAAGTGCAAAAATAATAAGAAACAAAGGGAGCATTGAAATTAGAAGACCAATAATTGAAAAATTCGTATACATATCCATCACCTCGCTATATACAACGTTCTCCATACATCTACTAAAACCTGTAATTTTTTACAAATAAAAAAAGAACCTATCAAACGATAGATTCTTCTTTCACGAACTGAGTAGAACGTCCTCTTGTAATCGAGAAAATCGCACAAAGCAGAGCTAATATAATAAAGCCACCGCCTACCCAAGCGTTATATATAACAGATGATTTTTCAATAACAACTCCGCCTACTGTTGAACCAAGTGCAATTCCTAAGTGAAGGGCAGAGTTATTTAAACTTTGCTGAATACCAGCTGATTCTGGTGCAATTTCAATTAAATAGTTTTGTTGCGCTGGTGAAATCGCCCAGCTCAGCATACTCCAAATTCCCATCATAATAATGAACAGTGGGAATGAGAATGTCATCATCGGCAATAGGAAGATCGCACACGCAAATACGATAATAATTGAGATAATACTTTTCTTCGATCCCCATTTATCCGCAAGCCAGCCTCCGAATCCGCCCCCAATTACTGCTGCGATTCCGAAGATGAAATAAAATACACTAATCCAATTCGCTTCCACATGCATAACATCTTTTAAAAATGGTGTTAAATATGCATATAGTGTTAAATGACCCGTTAAAAATAAGAATGATGTTAACTGTGCACTTACGATTTTTTTATCTTTTAACGTAGCAAGTTGTTCTCTTATTGATAATACCGATGTCGGTGGTACTTTCGTTAAGAATAATGAAATACAAGCGATTGCCATAACTGTTAAGATTGAAATGAGTACAAATGGTGCACGCCATCCATATGCATTTCCGAGTACAAGGCCAAGCGGTACTCCAAGTACAAGTGATCCACTAATCCCCATGAAAATGATTCCAATTGCACGCGCACGAAAATGCGGTTCTACAACGCTAGAAGCAAGTGTTACAGATAACGCAATAATTAATGAACCACCCGCTGCACAAATGACCCTTGAGAGCATTAACATTCCGTAATTCACACTACATGCTGAAATGATATTTCCGATTAAAAAAATCGATAATGCCCCAATATATAATTTTTTTCTTTCAAACTTCCCTGTTAAAGCTAATAAAACTGGACCTGACAAAGCAAATACTACCGAATATACGGTTATAAGCTGACCAGCTGCGCTAATCGATACTCCTAAATCATTGGCAACTAAATCAAGCGTTCCTCCTATAATTAGCTCAACCGTTCCGACTACGAAAGCCGCGATAGCTAAAATATACACACGAAAATCCAAGACTTTCCCCACACTTTCTTTTTAGGTTACTACCGCTATAGTAACCTAAACGAAAAATGGACGCAAGTACAATTTTTTTACAATAAAAAAACAGGCGTATGATACGCCTGCCTTCTAATTATTAAACACTAGTTTTATTCTTCTTATTTAAATACCAATACACCGGAAGTCCCGTAAATACAATTCCAATCGATAAGAAACAACTTACTGGATCGTTAATAATCGCACTACCAATTACAAAGAACGAACCTAAAATCGCTACGATTGGTACGATTGGGAATAACGGTACACTATATGCACGCTCTTTATTCTTATTACGTTTTCTTAAAATGAAGACACCAATAAACGTCATTACATAGAAAATATAAATAATGAATACGGAAATCTCAGATAGCTTATTTGGATCACTAATAATCATTAAAATAATTCCTAAAATGATTTCAACAGTAATCGCATTTGCTGGTGTTTTAAATCTCGGACTTTCCTTTGCAATAAACTTAGAAAATGGAAGTTGTCCACGCTCTGCCATAGACATTGGGATACGTGGGAACGTTAAAATCTTTCCATTTAAACAGCCGAAAATAGAAACGATAATACCGATACTAATAATTTTTCCGCCATATTCTCCAAGTAACATGCCTGCAGCTGTCGCTGTTGCATTTTCTCCAAGGTCTACAATTTTCGCTGCTGGTAATACATTTAATAATGCCAAGTTAATTAATACGTAAGCAGCCGTTACGATTAAAATCCCTACTGTCATTGCTTTCGGTAATAACTTTGTTGGATTCTTCATTTCTCCACCAATCGAAGCAAGTAAAATCCAGCCGTCATAAGCAAATAACGTTGCTAAAATTGCCATACCGATACTTTGATTTTCCGATATCGGCACAACTACGTTAAAAATATCGCTATTCCCTTTCCAGAAACCTAGCACAACAATTAACACAATCGGAATCATCTTCCCAATTGTCGTGATTGTTTGAACGATACCTCCGTATTTTGTTCCCATACTATTTACAACGCCAAGGAACACAACCGTTCCAATTGCGATTGGTAAATTCCACACTTTATCTAAATAGAAAAAATTAATCACTAAAGAACTAAAGTATAAACCTAATGTTCCGATAATAGCAGGTCCATAAACAATTGTTTGCATCCAACCTGATAAATATCCCCAAAAACTTCCGTAAATCTCCTCTAAATACGTATACAACCCACCATTTTTCGGGATTTGCGCTCCAATTTCAGCTACTGTTAAACCACTTGCTAGCGTCAACAGGCCACCAATTACCCAAGCAAGAATGGCCATATTAGAACTCCCCGAGTAATCTAATACGCTCCCTGGTTTCATAAACACACCAGATCCAATAATCGTTCCTACTACGATAGAAAGTGCTACTGTTAAACCAATTTTGTTCTTCTCATCATGATGCATGCTGCGTATCCTCCTTCCAATCCTAGTGTGATGCAAAAATGAAATAAAAAAACACTCCTCCCTAAAAAAGGGACGAGTGTTGTATTCGTGGTTCCACCCTTGTTTCAATTCGTAAAGTAATACACTTCACCAATTTCTCAAGTCTAAATAACGGTTTTTGCCGGCAAGCAATTACTAGATGCTCGTTCACTGCTGCAGTTCAGAGGTGGTAATCTATTTTTCCGTATTAGGAAGCTCACAGCCAAAGGCTTCCCTCTCTGGAAATCGTAAAAAATTGATCGTGTCCTCATCATCACTTCTTGATGTCGAATTTTGTAGTTATTGTTCATTATATTGAATTGTTAGAAAAAATCAATATATTTTTTATATAACATAGGAAATATTTATCTTCTTATATTATAACAGAAGCTGTAATATTTCTCTAATTCCCTCGTATCTTTGGAGCAGTGTAGCTGTAAAAATTATATCAGCGATTTTTCAAATATATTGACCACAACTCAAATTATATCGGCGATTTTCAAAATATATCGATTTACCAACAAAAAACGCCAACAGTAAAAGGAGGTCTTTCAAAAGAAAGCCCCCCTCACGCCTGTACCTTTCGGTTGCCCACACGAAAGATACGACTTCATTCAATTATTTCTCATCTTTTTTCATAAAAAACTTATGGTGCGGTAAATCAACATTCAATGCCTCTAATTGTTTCTTTTCATTGTCTAAAATCGCTTTTGCTTTTGTTGCTTCATCTAATCCTGCAAAGATGTCTTCATGCTTCTCTTTCTCTGGAAGTTTCACACCTAATTTTGTTAATTCTTCTTTTGCTTGCTCATGCGTTAATTTTCCAGATTTCTTTTGCTCTAAAATTGACTTTGCTTTTGCTTTTTCCTGTTCATCTAAGTTAGCAAACATGTCTCCATGTTTACCTTTCTCCGGCATTTTCACGCCTAGCTTTGTTAATTCCTCTTTTGCTTGCTCATGCGTTAATTTTCCAGATTTCTTTTGCTCTAAAATCGACTTCGCTTTCTCTTTCGCCTGCTCATCTAAGTTAGCAAACATGTCTCCACGCTTACCTTTCTCCGGCATTTTTACGCCTAACTTTGTTAATTCCTCTTTTGCTTGTTCACGTGTTAGTTTTCCGGATTTCTCTTGCTCTAAAATTGACTTCGCTTTTTCTTTCGCCTGTTCATCTAATCCTGCAAACATGTCTTTACGCTTCTCTTTCTCCGGAAGCTTTACACCTAGTTCCTGTAACTGTTTCTTTGTATCGTCCATAATCGTTTTTACTTTTTGTTTTGTAGCGTCATCTAAATCTTTTTTCACTGTTTTTGTCGCTTGCTCAGCTGTTGGAGTATTTGTTGCCGCGAATGCCGGAACACCGACTCCTCCAATGATTCCGAATGATAAAGCACCTGCAATCGCTAAATAACCAACTGTTTTCTTCTTCATAGGAAATTTCCTCCTTCATATTTCTAAAGCATGTACACTTTCGTATACAACGCCAATAGTAATATTGGTTTCTTAAAATTTCCTTAACGATTCAAATAAAAAACACCGCTCGTAATGAGCGGCGTTTCTCTATGCTTTTTGTAATTGTAACTCTTCACGTTCCATTATTTTTCTTAATACAATTGTTTGTGTCATTGTAAATAAGTTACCTGTTATCCAGTACAACACAAGTCCTGATGGCGCCGCAAACCCCATAAATAGAATCATTGCTGGCATCATAATTTGCTGCATCTTTAGCATCTGTACTTGTTCTCCAGGTGTAATATTCGATTGGAAAACTTTCATCTGAATAAATGTCGTTAACGCTGCAATAATCGGTAATATATGATATGGATCTGCATGTCCTAGGTTCACCCATAAAAACGAAGATGTGCGAATCTCTTCCGTTCTGCTAATCGCATAATACAAAGCAGAGAAAATCGGCATTTGTATAAAAATTGGCCAGCAACCAGCAAGTGGATTCCAACCGCCTGATTTCATTAGTTCTGACATTTCTTTTTGATACTGCTTTTGTTTTTCAAGGTCTTTGCTTACATCACCGTATTTTTTCTTTAGCTTCTGCAATTCAGGTTGCATTTTCTTCATTTTCGCTTGGCTGCGATATTGTGAAACAGCTAATGGAATCATGGCTGAACGAATAACGAGCGTCATAATAATGATAGCAACCCCGAAGCTAGCTCCCGGTATATGATGAGCAACAAATTGAATCATATACGAGATTGGATATACGAAATAATGGTTCCATATTCCCGTACTATGTGAATCAATTGTGCCTGCATTACTGCAGCCAGATAAAACAAAAACAAGTACTACTGATAAACTAATGAGCGCAGCTCGGTATGATTTTAACATGTTCATTCCTCCAATGTTTCGTAATTATTTAGCGAAACATTGGTGTATACGGACCAACCTCATCATTCTCTTCACTTGATTCTTGTCTGCGTACAGAACGAATCATTCCATATTTATAAAAAATTGAAAATAGCGGTACATTTCCCGCACTATCTTCACATGTATCAACTAACGCAAAAGCTCTTTGTCTACCGCTTGATGCTTGTTGACGCACAAAGCGAGAAACATTAGCAAGGAAGAAAACTTCTAATAAACAAAGTGCTGTCGTTACAAACGATATATATAGAATTGCATCCTGCAATAAAAATTCCATCGCTTCACATCCTTAATAAGGTCATTTTAGCACATCGGGCAAATATTCTCTATTTCCTTTTATTTTCAAAAAAAGTATTTTGCATATTTTCTCAAGAAAACAATAATTAAGAAACGTTGTATTCGCTTTCTTTAGCATATTCACACACATCAATGAATAGGCTTGATTTATTAGAAATTTATAAAATTTTTGCATTATAATAAAACTATTGCCAGTTTTTGAAAAAACCTTTATTCTCTTCTTGTAATCAAAAATGAATATGGAGATGAAACATACTATGGGTCAACTAGGAGACGCCGATTACGTTCCCGACACCGCCTTTTTATCCTTCCCAGCAGCTAAAACATTTCACTTAGAATTTATGATACAGTTGGTTGTTATTTTTATAGCTTCTATTTTGTATGCAATTTCTATGAATATGTTTTTTATCCCGCATAATATGATTAGCGGTGGATTCGCTGGTGTAGGGATGATTATCGGTTATTTAATGCACTACAATATCGGTGCACTTATCTTTTTACTAAACATTCCTCTTCTTATTTTAAGTCACTTTTACTTAGGAAAGAAGACAACCTTTTTAACAGCGTACTTTGTAGCTGTATCATCGTTAGCGATGAACATTATCCCGGTACACCAAGTTTCAGACGATATTTTACTTTCTTCTGTATTCGGTGGTGTTATCTGCGGAGCGGCTTCAGGAATTATATTCCGATTTGCTTCTTCAACAGGTGGTTTTGATGTTGTCGGATTGATTGTAGCGAAATATCGAGATGTTTCAATTGGAGCAATCATATTTGTATTCAACTTAATCTTACTTGTAGCAGCAGGTTTTATTTTCGGATGGGATATTACACTTTATACGTTAATTAGTCGATTTGTAGTCAGCAAAGTTATCGACGCTGTGCATACGAAACATATTAAATTAACGATAATGACTATTACAGAAAAAGGCGAGGAAATAAAAAGCGCACTACTACATCACGGCATACGCGGGGTGACAATGGTAGACGCTGTCGGCGGCTATACAAACCATAAGAAAAAAATGATTTACACTGTCGTGACTCGCTATGAGTTAGGCGAAATGAAACGTATTATCCGTCAAGTGGATAACAAAGCATTTATGAACATTACTGAAACAGTTGAAATTGTCGGCCGTTTCAAACGCATATAAAACAAGTTAATAAATTAAAGGGCATAACATATTAGTCATATATAATATGTTATGCCCTTTGTTATTCAACTAACGTACCTTTTAGCATAATAAAATCACTAAGTTTATTACTACAAATCGGAGGATAGCATTCCATATACAATACTATCTGTCCATTCCTCTTTATTCCAAAAATCTTGTATGAAATGGGCTTCCTTTCTCATGCCTATTCGTTCACACAATTTTTGTGAAGCTGTATTACGTGCATCAAGATTAGCCTGTATACGATGTACATTACATTCATTAAATAATTTCAATACCAAACTACTTACTGCTTCTGTTGCCAAACCTCTCCCAGCTACTTCCTTTGCAAAACTATAACCAATCTCAACAGTGTCTTTCATATTTGTGTACCATACGGATAAATCACCAACTACTTTAGTTTTGTATATAACTGCCAAACTTAATATTGTTTCTTTAGTAAGTACATTATTTGCTAGCTTCTTATTAAATCTTTTCTGCATGTCTTCATGAGTCCACTTATTATGTAATAGGAACTTACATGTATCATCACTATTATAAATAGCAAATACATCCTGTAAATCAGTACTCTTAAAAGGTCTAATTATTAATCTTTCTGTTGTGAACTCCAAGTTAGCTCTCCTCCCTTACATTCATGCTATAAAACATTTTTTATAGTATTTAAGCCTCATTCTTAGATCTCACCTTGATTACATATTTCATCATAATAAATTAAAATCCTTCTTCCACTAAACTGCACCGTTAATGGTATTTCCTTACGCTTTTTATTTTTTACACTTATTACAAAATCAGATAATTCTATTATTATGTCCCTAAATGTGTTATAATGAAAGCAGACTCACAAAAAAAAGAGTATATAGACTTGGAAGTTTCTCTTATTTTACAAGCAAAAAGAAACGAGCAGTCGGGTATATTTCAGACACCATACACGTAACGGTTTAAACAACCGATCATCTTAGTTACTCTTCAATGATCTTTTTATAAAAAGATACGTACAATTAAAACTCACTTCAATATACTATACCTACCTTTTTGACTTCCAAATCATCTTATTACATAGGGAGATGAACATATGAATCAATATATACGATATACAATAGCTGTCCTGTTTGCTATTATCGGCGGAACAATCTGCTTCTGGACAAACACTCAGCTTGGAGAGAATATCATCTTTAATGGAATCGAAACGCTTGTAAGCGCTTCAATTTTAGGCGGATACATTTACTTCCTCTTCAATCCAGAAGAAAATGCTCAAAAAACAATGTTATTAACAATGATCGGAATCGTTGGTGGATGTATTTCCTACTCAATGACAAACTATACATTACCACTTCAATTAAGCTCAGCTTTCTTCCACGGTCTATGGACTTGGTTCATTGCATTCTGCCTAGCAGACGTATTCAACCTATTACAAGACACTGAAGAAGATAGCGGTCGTCAAATTGAAAGTAACTCTTAAGCTGGAAGATACTCTTCCAGCTTTTTTATGTTGGTTTGCATACCCCGCATCACGATAAAAAGAAGTTGCCCTCACAGCAACTTCTTTCTCACATACCCCATCCAGTACCAACCGGATTATATCAGCGATTCTCCATATATATCAGCGATTTTTTCATTATATCGACCGTTCGACACAGGATATCGACTTACCGGCAATTTCCGGCAACCTATTTATGCTCTATACCCTGCCACTACAATAAAAAGAAGCTACCCAACGGCAACTTCTTTTCCACATACCCCACTTCGTATTCACTAAAATATATCAACGATTTTTCAAATATATCGATCATTTCTCCACTTATATCAACGATTTTTTCATTATATCAACGGTTCAACACAAGATATCGATTTAACGACAACCTTCGACACTCGAAACGCACAATATACCCTATCCCCCAAGCAACTTACTGCCGAACTCTACGATTAAAAAGATAATTAATAGGATCGCGAGTACCTTTAATGCTACATATGCCACTTTAAAAACAACATAAATGAGCAAGACTATCAAAATAATTGATAAAATTTCCATATTTACTTCCTCCAAGCTTTGCTCTTCTTATCTCATTTTACTCGCCCCAGGCTATTTATGGAACGGCATAAGATGACATATAAAAAAGAGGATACCTCATCCATCGTAAGATACCCTCACCTTCAACTGCTCAAACCATTCTCTTTCTAATTGTAAATATCCAATCTCACTCTTCTCGGCGCTCTTTAATTCTTTATCAGCTTTCTTCATATAAGTATGGGAAGCTTCTAGATCATTCTCTAAATATTTGATAATTCCTTGTGTACGATAATATCCGTTTAAGTCCATTTTTGTAATAGCCTTTGCATGTTCCTTTGCTTCTTGCAAAGAAAGACTATCCATCTGATAAAGGGCTTTATATAAAAGATACCAACTATGAAAACTGCTAACGAAAAACTTATTTTCTTTCGTTACAGGTAGTTGAACAATTCTTTCTATATACGGTATCGCTCTTTCCATTCCCTCTTGATCTGCACGAGCAAAAAAGACAAGCATAAGTCTACTCATTATCTCTCTTATCCCTTTATTGTCTTTTATTTTCTCCTCACTCAATTCTACTAATCTTTCATCCCAATCTTTCGGTCTTTTATAACTAAATAACTCACTCGATATTTGAATCTCATATAAATGATTTCTAGCTCTTTCATCATCTTTAATTAAAATAAGAAATTGCATCCCATCACTCATAAGCGTTCCTTTTATCGGCACAATTGTAACCGCAAAGATTGCAAAATGGAAAAAGGAAAAATATAAAAGATATTGATAATAACTCACCATGTATATGTAACCGGAAGTAATACCAAACAGTAAACTCGTAATTGGTCCACCTAAAGTGAGCCACGCCCATTTTTTCGAAAGATTCGGTGTCTCTATAGAAGGTGGTACTAGTGTTGCAACGCCTCCAAAGTAAGCACATAATTTATTTTCTCGAATGCGTAATTTTCCCTTTTCTTTTTGAATAGTAATGGGTCCTACTGTCATAAATTTAAATGTTAAACCACCTATTACACCAAATACTACATGTCCTAGCTCATGAATGGCTAACACTAATAATGAAATTCCAACTATTGCCCATAGGTTCAAAATTACTTCTAATTTCCCAGTTCGGATTACTCCGTATAAAATGGACAGAATTAACGCCACTGTCATTGAGCCAGCTGGCCTTCTTAAAATATCCACCTTTTTCTCCCCTTAATAAATCATTTTCCTCTGCATTTCGTACATGAACTTCCCAAGATGCAATATCCAAATAAATGAGATTAAGCCAATTAATACAAAATCGATATTACTAGCAGCTGTATATATAACAGCAGCCCACCATACATATGCCAATATTGTATTCGTAAATTCATATGCTTTATATCCAGCCTCATGCACAATGTGCTTTAATCCTTCATCTGCATTTTTCGTCCACATTTTCATAGATTCCATATACGTTACACCTTGTTCAGGATATAGCTTATTATAACGATTTTTTGTTATGAGTCCAATAATTACTACAGTAGTTAAACAAGCAATAGAAGCTACTAAATTCCACACCGCAAATGAAACATTTGTATCCTGCAACAGTGCACGTCTACATGTAATAACTGCATATACAAACCATGCCTGCGTAACTATATCACCTACACGTAAATATATACTTATAATGCCTAATTTTCTGCCTTGTACGCTCTCTTCTTCATCGCGTGCCTCTGCTAACATACGTGTATTCTTCCAAGTATAGTACATCATTAAAATTCCAAAAATAGTACATATACCTATAAATGTATTGGATGATAATTTTCTCGGTTCATCCGAGAGTAAATTTAAAGCTATATAAGACGTTAAAAATCCTCCTATCATACTTAATGCTATTTTCCCCACAGAATCAAATTGTTTTTTTCGCTTACTCTTCATCGTCCTCTTCCCCCTCTACTAACGTAAATATTTCCTCCACCGGTACATTGAAAATTTGTGCGATTTTTAACGACAATACGATAGATGGTGCATAATCCCCACGCTCAATTAAACTAATCGTTTGCCGTGATGATCCAATCGCTTTCCCTAAATCCCCTTGTGATAAACGATGCTTTGCTCGCAATTCCCTCACTCGATTTTGAAGCTTCATGTCTTCCCTCTTTTTCATTTATTTAATTAAAATTGTAAATAATATCCTTATATTTGTCAATTATAATTGTCATTACGACTATAATAATTGACAAAATACTTATTTCTTATCCTGTATCAAATTCCTATAAAGAATGTAAAATGTGCATTAAACATAGTCTTAAAAATAAAATAAAAAAGGCAGTGCTTTTGCACTGCCTTCCTAAATTCTGACATAGAATGGATTTCATATTAACTTGCGTTTTGTAATAATACTCGTTTTAACTGCTTACGGAAACGAATACCCAACGTAACCGCTACAATCACAATAACTCCAAAAATGATTTTACCGATATGATCTTCTAGCACTCCAAAGATATCATGTAAGTTTCCACCTAACCAGTAACCACCGATTAAGAAGAATGATACCCAAAATAGAGCGCCTGAATAAATTGTAATGGCAAAACGACGGAATGGTAAATTAATAATTCCTGCAAAGTATCCTGTGAAATGACGTACACCAGGAATAAAGAAACCAATAAAAATTAGGAAGTACCCATACTTATCAAACCACATTCTCGTTAAGTCAATTTTTCTTTGTGTTAAAAATACGTATTTCCCATACTTTTGAATGAAAGGCATACCTAATTTATTTCCTAAAAAGTATTGAATCGTCATTCCTACACTTGTCCCAATAAAGGATAGAATAATTAAAATCGGTAAACTTAAATCACCCTTATGTGCTAAAAATCCCGCATATGCTAATGTTGGCTCTCCCGGAAACGGAAGTGCAATATATTCTAACAGCAAGCCGACAAGTACAACATAATACCCGTATTGCTGAAATAATTCATGAATCCATTCCATGTCATCTCTCCTTTCAATCACGTACAACTTCTTACTATTATTGTATAAAAAAATTGTCGAAATAACTATCACAATAGCTTACATTTTTATTACATTTTTGTAAGGGTCACACTAATGATTTTCGTTCTTTATTAAATAGTAAAAATTATTTTCCAAGTCGAAATAGCGAAAAGACGCATTAATAACATGCAGATTTTATCCATTTTTTAGCACTAAAAAAGCTCTCTTATTTTGTTCTCAATAAAAAACCATCACAAACTCATGCTAACTTCATATTAGCTTCATATACGTATTGTAAGATTATATCGGAATTTGTTGAAAAATTTAACCAATATATGACTAAGCATTAATTTGAATAAATATAAGTCGTTTTTCGAAATTGAAAAAAGGGTGAATACGAAATGGAAGCATATAAAATGCACGATTTTATTAATACAAATGTTGAATCTCATCAAAATGAAACCGTTTTTAATTTACAAATATGTGAAACAAGTGAATTTGACGTAAGTTTAACAAAATCTACAACACTATCTTTTATCGTTTCAAAAAAGAATATTAAAATTGTCACGAAAAAATGGATTAATTCAAATCAAGAAAGCATGATTGGCAAAAGCTACATCATTCCAACAAAAGCTTTTCACTATTTCTTACCAATCATTTCTGAAAATGAAGATGAGCTAAATATTCAAGTTCAAAGTTTTGGACTACGTGGTGAGCTTTTATTAAATGAAAGATTACTTATTGATAACAACAAACACAACAGCAAAATCACTACATTCTTTGAAACATTAGATGAAAATGTAAATAAAGCATTACGAGGATTACAACTTCATTGTATGTAAGACTATTACGATAGTAAAAGGAGAATAACAATGAAAAAATTATTATTAAGCGCACTATTATCATTAGGATTTTTAACTCTTCCATTCGCTAGTGCAGAGGCAGCTACAACGAAAGATCAATTAATCGTAGACACTCAGTTAAATAAAATGGATTATTATCAGGATGGAAAATTTATAAAAAGTTTTACTGTCGCTACTGGAAAAGCTGCAACACCTACACCTAAAGGCACTTTTCAAATCGTAAATAAAATTAAAAACCGCCCTTATTATACAGGCAAAATTAAAGGCGGCGATCCACGTAATCCACTTGGTGACCGTTGGCTCGGATTAAATATGGCAGGAACTTACGGAACAACTTATGCGATTCACGGAACTAACAATAATCAAGCAATCGGCAAATGGACAACACTTGGTTGTATTCGTATGTATAACAATGATATACACTGGTTATTTGAGCGCGTTCAGCAGCAAGCTACTGTCACTGTAAAATAGCCTAAAAACAAGATTTATGTGTAGCCAAGAATTTTATGTCTTGGCTTATTTTATTTATTCATTTACAGTAGCAAAACAACTGTATTTACATATATAATAGGAATAGATTTGATTAGCTAATATCTAAACATTGATAAACGTAGATATTAAAATTATACAGTTATAATGTTTTATAAATTTTATAATACATACTATAATAGAACTACTGTAATTCTGAACTATTCAGTAACACTAAACTATTCCCCTTGCTACCTTCATGATTATTTTATAGCGGGGGCTTATTATATGTATAAACAATCTGAGTCACTCGAAAAATGATGAATTCGAATATTGCAGTAAAAAGCGTTATTTAGGAGGTGTTACTATGACGCATATACTGGTGATTGAAGACAACCCAGATATACAAGAACTTATTCGTGAATTTCTAATGGCACAAAACTTTACAGTTGATGTAGTTGGTGCTGGAACAGAAGGTATTCTTCTTTTCCAAAAAAATTCATACGATCTTGTCCTCCTCGATGTAATGTTACCAGATATAGATGGCTATAGTATTTGTAAAATTATGCGAGGACAATCTGATGTACCAATCATTATGTTAACAGGCTTACATAATGAAGAAAGTGAAATTAAAGGATTTGAGTTAGGTATTGATGACTATATTACGAAACCGTTCCATTACACTGTATTTATTAAGCGTGTAGAGGCTGTATTAAGAAGGGCAGCAACGAAGGAAGCAGAAGCTGCAACTATACTACAATTCCATGAATTGATGTTAAACTCTACAGCATATGCAGCTTATGTTCATGGTAATCAAATTGAATTGACAACAAAAGAATTTGAAATTATTTATACTTTACTGCAAAATCGAGGAAAAGTATTATCAAGAAGTGATTTGTTGAATAAGGTATGGGGCTATGAACATTATGGTGATGTAAGAGTTATAGATACACATATTAAAAACTTAAGAAAAAAATTAGGAATTCCTTATATTAAAACGGTGAAAGGCATTGGCTACAAAATCGAATCGTAGCAAAGACAACATCACCAAAAATATTTTCATCAAAACCTTATTATTTTGTATTCTTTTATCACTTTGTCTTTATCAAATTATTTACTTTCTAGCTTCAAACTACGATAAAGAACGTTTTGCGAAAGAAAATGGAACGCCGACTACAGAACAGGCCGATTCAGATAAGCAAAACGACGGAAGTAAAACGAAGCAAAATAAAGCTGTGTCAAAGGGGAGTATTTCTAATTTCCAATCTTCTATTATAGATTATAAATCTCTTTCTACAGCTATCAATCACCTTTTGCAGCCTAGCCAAACTGCAAAGGCAAAAGAACATACACAAAATCTTTCGGGGAAAAATAGCACTTCTAATCCGCCTACAGAAGCAGAAAAGAAAGCCGCTAATAATGATGCCTTACATACACAAAATGCAGCAAGTAAAACAAATGATACAAATGATAATCCAAAGTTAGCAGATGCGTTGCAGCAATTAGCTCCACATATTGGCGCGACAATGCTTGCATTATCACTACTCGGATCATTAATTTATACAAAACTAATTGCCAAACCTTTTCAATATATGAGCGATGCTTTAAAAGATATTATGAATCTTGATTTCTCCGATAAAAAGCTACTTAACAAAAATACAGATCAAACAGATTTTAATTTGCAAGTAGCTGCTTCACAAGTACCAAATATTGTGAAGAATTTACATGCAAGCAATCAAGATTTAAGAAACGAGCTCAAGAAGGAACAACAATTAGAACAATCTCGTAAAGAATTTATGTCTATGGTGTCCCATGAATTAAAAACACCAATCGCAGCCGTCATGGGACAACTAGATGGCATGATTCACGGAATTGGAGCTTATAAAGATAGAGATAAGTATTTGAAACGTTCCTACGAGATGATGCAAGACATTAACATATTAACGGAAAAAATGTCGGAATTATCCAAAATACAAAACCCTCAATTTAAACCGAATTTAGAAGTCATTTCTTTATCTAATATTATTGAGGATGTTATGAAGAAAGTAGATTACTTTGTATCTGTAAAACAATTAAATGTACAATCTAATATTAAACACGACGTACAAATTTTAGCTGATCCTAAATTTATTCAAACTGCTATTTTTAACATTATTTCAAATGCAATTCATTATACAATTGACCATCAGCACGTATATATAAAGCTTTATGAAAAACCAAATGGTTACGCATTAGAAGTATTAAATACAGGTTCACAAATTGATGAAGATAAACTTGCTCATTTATTTGAGCCTTTCTATCGCGCAAATCCTGATAAACACGGGTTAGTACAAGGTAGTGGTCTTGGATTATATATCGTGAAACAAATATTAGATAAACATCAGTTTCCTTACGGGATACAAAACACAGCTCAAGGTGTAAAATGCTCCATTGTATTCCCAAAAGCAATGTAACATTCACTATAATTACATACCCCAAACTCATACTTCATGTGTGAGTGGCGGAATTTTGTAGAGTGTCTTACTCTGTTTCGTTCGCCCGTTATCCTTATTTGGATAGCGGGCGTTTTTTATTACTTAAAAGGAGGATTTTTTATGGAAAAGTTTAAATATTCATTGCTCGTTTTATTCGGTGCTTGCAGCTACGGCATACTTTCAACTATTTTCAAACTCGGATTCATAAATGGATTTTCAGCACATCAACTCCTAGGGGGACAATATGTCTTCGGATGGATTGGACTATTTCTACTCGTTCTTTTCTTTTCACATCATAAAGTAACAAAAAAACAATTTTTTTCATTACTAACCGTCGGAACAACAATGAGTATGACTGGGATTTTTTACGCTATTTCTGTAGAAGAACTACCCGCATCTATCGCTGTCGTCCTACTCTTTCAGTTCACTTGGATTGGTGTCATTATCGAAGCCATTGCAAATCGAACATTTCCAAGCCGCGATAAGATCATATCTATCCTTATTTTATTTGCTGGTACATTGTTTGCAGGTGGTGTATTTGAAGGCCTCGGACAAAGTTTTTCTACGAAAGGGATTATCTTTGGGCTATTAGCTGCGGTCTCTTTTTCATTCTATGTTTTTGCAAGCGGGCGCGTCGCTACGGATGTTCCGCCTTATACGAAAAGCTTTCTTATGACAACAAGTGCTACTCTTATCGTATGCCTATTCTTTCCGCCAACCTTTTTAACAGACGGTGCTTTGCAAGCTGGCCTATGGAAATATGCTTTCTTCCTCGGCTTGTTCGGTGTTGTCGTACCTGTCATTTGTTTTTCAATCGGTGTACCAAAGGTTGGAACAGGGCTTAGTACGATATTAGGTGCAGCTGAATTACCAACTGCTATTATTGCTTCAATTACACTTGTACATGAAGTCGTAACGTTCATGCAGTGGATTGGAATTATTTTTATATTGGTTGGGATCTTCACTCCTCAGCTGCTTACGGCTAGGAAAGAAAGGAAACACAATCGCGTGCACAGCGCTTGAAAAAATACAGAATTTATATAAAAGATATAACTGCAATTAAAATAAGTAAATTTATCTGGAGGTATAAATGACTATTTTAAGCATCGTATTTTTTGCTATTATGTGTATCTTCTTCCTAATAAGATATATGAAAGAAAAGAAATTTTACGATTTACTTCTCGTTCCCGTTTGTATATATGCAGGAGCAGTGAAAACTCCTTTCGTAGAGTACTTAAACTTTAATACTACATTTAAAATAACGTATGATATTGCAGCTATTATTCTTGTAATCCTTGCTGTACTTTTCTTTTTGAAAGATAAGAAAGAGAATCATACTGCATAACAAAAGACCTTTCATTTACTTGAAAGGTCTTTTTCTCTATCTCATTTTACCGCTCCATACAGCTTCTCTATCTCATGCTCAATTTGTTTTACATCAATTCGCTCAAATAATGGCTGCACGCTATCAATTCTACTTGGCAACGTATTTTGCGGTTCCCAATTTCGGTTCACAATCGACAATGTGTTTCGAACTCTTTCACTTGAAAATGGTAAAAATGGTTCAAGGAGATGGGCAAAATTAGCGATAAGATACACACAGTTATAAATCGTTTCTTCACATGAAACTGGATCATCTTCTCTTTGTTTCCAAGGCTGCTTTTCATCAAAATATTTATTTGCAAAACGTACTGTATCAAATATTGTTTCTAGCGCCACCTTAAATTTAGTTTGCTCAATCGCCTCTCCTACACGCTTATATAATCCTTCTACTTTATCTTTCAGCTCTACCTCAATACTTCCTTTCGGCACGATACCACCATAATATTTTTCGATAAACTTTAATGTCCGGTTCACAAAGTTCCCGTATGCACCTAATAATTCACTATTATGACTGTAAATAAATTCCCGCCATGAAAAATCAGTATCGCGATTTTCTGGTGCGTTGACGGTTAAAAAGTAACGAATAGAATCTGGATCATAGCGTTCTAATATGTCAGGCACCCATACTGCCCAGTTTTTACTTGTAGATAATTTTCTTTTTTCAACTGTTAAATATTCATTCGAAACGATATGACGCGGGATTGCTTCCTCCCCTATTCCAAGTAATACCGCTGGCCAAATGACGGAATGAAACGGAATATTATCCTTTCCGTGCACATAATATGTTTTCGCTTCGCTATCCCAAAACTCTTGATCATCTTTCCCTGTTTCTTCAGCCCAATGTTTACTCGCTGAATAATAGCCTGTCACTGCTTCAATCCATACGTAAATTTTCTTATCTTCATACCCTTCTACTGGAATTGGTACCCCAATTGGTAAATCACGTGATACGGCCCTATCTAGTAATCCTTCCTTTACATATCTCTCTGTTAGTTGAATCGCATTGTCGCGCCATGTCCCTGTTTGTTTGGCAATTTCTACAGCTCTTTTAATTTGCTGCTGAAATGTATGCAATGCAAAATAGAAATGCTCTGTTTCCTCTACAGATGGCGTACTACCACATAACTTACATTTCTTTTCTAACAAATCGAGAGGATCTAAAATAGCAGAACAAGCATCGCATTGATCTCCTCTTGCTGCTTCATGGCAATGTGGACATATTCCTTCTACATAACGATCCGGTAAAAACTGTGTACACGTTTCACAATACGCTTGTTCCACTGTTTTTTTATAAATATGTCCTTCTTCTAATAAACGTAAAAAAACATTTTGAACCGTTTCATGATGGTGCTCACTATCTGTACGTGTATAACAATCATAAGTAAAACCAAGGCTACGAAAACATCGCTGGAACTCTTCATGATACTTATCAGCAATTTCTTTCGCTGTCACACCTTCTTGTTTTGCTCTAATTGCAATCGGTGTTCCATTACAATCACTCCCTGAAACATACAGCACATTCTCACCTTTTGCCCTGTAATAACGCGCTAAAATATCTCCAGGTAACAAACTCGCAATATGGCCAAGGTGTAACGAACCATTTGCATACGGCCAAGCGCCTCCAATAAAAATACTCATCTTACATTCCTCCTTTTAAATATAAAAAGCCCCGCCCTTATCTTAAAAAAGATAAGGGCGGGGCTGTATAAACACTCGCGGTACCACCTTATTTCGCCAATTACTCACATAATTAGCCTTAACAAGTACGGAGCTATGTGCTCTTATACTGTGGTTTTGATAACGAGTACCAACTCTCGTCGCCGCCTACTATTATCATTTGATAAGTTCAGGACGAAGCTCAAAGGCCATTGTTCAAATGAATATTCTTGCTTCTTCTCAGCTACCGAAGCTCTCTGGAAAGAATGTGTTCATCCTACTTTTCCTTTTCAACGCTTTTACGTATAACAAGTATTGTACGACTTAATCACAGAAAAATCAAACTTTTATCCAGAAAGAAAAGGAAATCCCATCCCCCTGCCGAATAACTATACGTTCACAAAAGGAGTGATAACATTGAACCAAAAACAACTAAGCACTATAAATGAAAAAAGCTGGAATACAGCTGCTTATGAAGCTTGGACGAATCGCCACGGGGCACCAGCTGATTATGCGAAAAAAATCATGAAAGATCCCACGCGCGAAGTAGCACATTATTTACCTTACATAAAATCCCCAAAAGGAAAATGTATTATTAATTTACTCGGCTCAAAAGGAAATAAAGCTGTCGCACTCGCCCTTTTAGGCTCTGACGTAACAGTTGTTGATATTTCCGCAAGTAATGCAAAATATGCAAATGAACTTGCGGAAGCCGCAGGCGTCTCTATTCATTACATCGTTTCTGATGTACTAGATGTAAATCTCTCCAAATCATTTGATATCGTATTACTGGAACTTGGTGTACTTCATTACTTTCTAGATTTAAAACCACTTTTCACAACAATCTCTCAACTACTAAAGCCCGGTGGAATACTTATCCTTCGCGATTACCATCCAATATACACAAAGCTATTAGGAGTAGACCATCCATCATTTCGAGCAAGTGGAAATTATTTCGATGAAGAATTAATTGAAGATGATGTTGCTTATAGCATCCTTCTTACAGAAGCACAGAAAGAATCGCTACCTAAAACAACCATCCGTCGCTGGACGTTAGGAGAAATCATTACAACACTCGCGGAAGAACATTTTAAAATTGAAAAACTAGTTGAAGAACACGGACCTCATCAAAGATGGCTCTTCCCTTCTACTGCACCGGAAGGAATCGAAGAACGTATCCCTGGTCTATATACAATAATTGCGACAGCATGCAAAAAAGGATCCCTTCACGGATAGGATCCTTTTTGCATGCTCACGCATATAAGTTGAGGTTGGAGATTACCATAATTCTGTAGAATAGGACACAAGATATTTCAACATTTCGTCTCTGACTTACGCCGTCAAAAAGGGGTATGACCACACATCCATCAACTTAAGGATTTAGACTATTTTTGAAGTTAAAAGCACGTTACTATTTTCTTATGTTAATGAGAAAGGGTGACGTGTTTTTTATGAATATGAATCAAA
>NZ_JBPWAP010000069.1:0-22736 GCF_051776705.1 Bacillus cereus group sp. BceL291
ACCATCTAAATATCGTTTCACCGCTTGGATTTTTTCTTTTGAAGAAAATTTAGCCATAAAAAATGCACCTCCAATTGTTAGACTGTGTCTAACAATTGGGGTGCACTTCAAATTAGATGGCTTTTGTATGTTACTCTATCGTTTCAACTTCACGTGGATTTTTCATCTCTTCCACATACACAACTCTAAATCCGTGATCTTCTAAATCTTCCAATAATGTCTCTAATTCACCGTCGTTAAACTCTTCTCCTAATGTAAACATAATTCTACGAACTAATAAGGCATCATTATCAAAAGTCATCAAACTTTGAATACCAGTGTATTTCTTTAAAACTGTCGATAACTTTTGGATTGCTCCATTATAGTCTTGCGTTCCAATCATGACAGAGTATTTACTAGAGTGAACGCCCCATGCATCCTCTAATAACTCAAAAACTTTTTTATGCGTTAAAATTCCAAGGAAAACCCCTTTTTCATCAACTACTGATAAATAAGGCAATTTTTTTATTGTAAAAAATACTTTAAAGAAAGATGAATCTTCTCTCACAAATCCTTCTTTATCGTTTATTAATTGTATTACACTCTCATCAAGTGATCCTTTATATTCTAAAATATCTACTTTATATATATTCCCTAAAAATTTCTCTTTTTTTTCATCTAAAACTGGTACACAACGATACCCCGTTTTATTTAAATGCTCTAACGCTTCCCCTATCGTAATCGAACTTGAGCACAGTAAAACTTCCCTTTTCGGCACGTAATTCCCTTTAATCCTCATAAAAAGCCTCCTTATGTTAAAATACTTTCTGTGCCATAACTATATTATATTTTCAGAAAAAAATAAATAATTTATTTTATTTTTCTGAAAATTATTCATTTTCTTGTCATAATTTATTCATGAATCCTTCACTTGTATATTTTTGCTATCAAATCTTCTCTCTGAATTACTAAATGAAAAATATATTGTAACTTCTTTCAAAAAAAGCTAAAATAAGAATAAGAATTTTCTGAATATTCTAAGAGTAGGTGGTTATATGTCTTTATTACGCTCACATATATGTAAATTTATAATTGGTATTATTGTTATTTTTGCCATAAGTCCTATTCCAGCTCTTTTTATTACACACAATTATTCTTATCAAAATGGATTTATTAGCATTTTTCAAAACTTCGCACAGCTTTCTTCTATATCAATTCCAAAGGTTGATTGGATGCATGAATCTATCTTTTTCTCAGCAAACCAAATGATACATACTTCTAATCATTCAACACCATTATTCCCTTACATATGGGAAATATATTTTATATCGATTGTTCGTTTTACTTTTACCCTTGCGATCGGATTTTTCATAAGTTTGGGTATCGGCCATTTATTTTTCAAAGTACCTAATTCGTTTAAAAAGTTTACTACTGTATTGAAATGGATTCCTTACTCTTTTTGCACTGTAGTATTACAATGTTCAGTCTTATTACTACTTCTATACATCGCACAATTTATAAACCTTCCTTACTACTCATCATTTATCATCGTATGTAGTACTTCCATGATTATCGTTATGCAAGCAGTAAAAAAATGGATTCCTTTCTTAAAAAACACAAATGAATATGAAATAAAACATGATTCTTTTCTTGTGGATACATTGTTTTTGGCGCTTACTTCGAATCATAAATCAATTTTAGGTTCCATTATTCTTTCATTCGTTTTTATGGAATGCGTTTTTCATGCAAATGGACTGTTACAATTTATCGTTCAATTTGGCGGAAATTCACCCATAATTGTTACAATCGGCTTATTACTACTCTATATCCCATATAGCATACTTTCTTTCCTTCAAACACTATGGACCACAAACTACTCCAAACAACAGTCATACACTTTGACGAGAAGTGTTCCAAAACCTTAATTTAAAATAACCCTCTATAATCTAAAAGTAGGGGGTTATTCCTTTTGTATAGCGGACAAAATAACAGCAAATTCAAAAACTATTACAGAAACATACCAATATTTACCCTTTTCCTTTGACTATTCTTTTCATTTGGATTTATTATAAAAGTATAACATAATTGCAGGAGGTGACATCTTTATTCCAAACCTTGGAATGGAGAACACGCTTGGACATATTAAATATTTTTCTCATCTTTGTACTTATTCTTATTTCTGGCTTTTTCGTTGCATCAGAATTCGCTGTTGTAAAAGTACGAAAAAGTCGAATTGACCAACTTGCAAATGAAGGTAATAAACAAGCTTTAGCTGCAAGAAGCGTCCTATCTAATTTAGATGTTTATTTATCAGCTTGTCAGCTCGGAATTACAATCACTTCTTTAGGGCTTGGTTGGCTTGGTGAACCGACTGTGGAACATATACTACGACCGCTCTTTGAAAAAATTAATATTACTGGAACAATGGCTAACACTTTATCTTTTGTTATTGCTTTTAGTGTTATTACATTTTTCCACGTTGTATTAGGTGAATTAGTTCCAAAGTCTTTCGCAATTCAAAAAGCAGAAGCGATCACACTCAAATTTGCAAGACCGCTTATTTTATTTGATAAAATTATGTACCCATTCATTTGGCTACTCAATAGTACAGCTATATTTTTCACAAAATTACTCGGATTAGAACCTGCGAAAGAAAGTGAACTTGCTCATTCTGAAGAGGAATTGCGACTCATTTTAGGTGAAAGTTTTAAAAGCGGTGAAATAAACCAAACCGAATATAAATATGTAAATAACATTTTTGAATTTGATGATCGAGTTGCAAAAGAAATTATGGTTCCTCGTACCGAAATGATTTGCTTATCTACTGAAAATACGTTAGAAGAAAATATGGATATCGTCGCTACTGAAAAATATACACGCTATCCAATTATCGAAAAAGATAAAGATGATATCATTGGGATGATCAATACGAAAGAAGTATTCCATGATCAAACGAAAGGTATTTATAAGCCACTTGAATCTTATATACATCCTGTTCTAACTGTATTTGAAACAGTTCCAATTCGTAAAACGTTAGTCCATCTTCAAAAAAATCGCGTTCAGATGGCAATCGTTATGGATGAATATGGTGGTACTGCCGGACTTTTAACGATGGAAGATATTCTTGAAGAAATCATTGGAGAAATTCAAGATGAATTCGATGCGGATGAATCACCTATGATTGAAAAGCGTACACCTAAGCTTACTGTTTTAGATGGAAAGGTGCTTATTTCTGAAGTAAATGATATGTTTGGCCTACATATTGATGATAGTGATTTAGATACAATCGGAGGATGGCTTCTTTCTCAAGCAGTTGACTTAAATATTGAAGCTGGCTATTCCATTGAATATGCTGGTTTTCAATTTAAAGTATTAGAACTTGATGGCCATCAAGTCAAAAAAGTTGCTGTACATAAACTAGATATTAAAAAGGAGCTATAAAGTGACTGTTTTATTAACAATTTGTATCATTGCCTGTTTCGTTGTTTCATTTCTCGCCTTTATTTATCCAATTATCCCTGGCATACTAGCTGTCTGGGCTGGATATTTGATTTACCATTTCGGTATAAATGGAGGCGAATTAACAACTTCTTTTTGGATTATTCAAGTCATTTTTACTCTTTTCATTTTCGTTGCTGATTTTATTGCAAATGGATATTTCTTAAAAAAATACGGTAGTTCTAAATGGGGCGAACGTGTCGGAATGATTTCTATCATTGTCGGATCGTTCTTCTTCCCACCATTCGGACTTATTATCATACCGTTCTTATCAGTATTTATAACAGAACTAGTGCATAAAAAAGCGCCAAAAGATGCCTTTCTAGTTGGAGTCGCTACTGTAGTTGGTTTTTTAAGCAGTACAGTAGCGAAAGCAATTCTCCAAATCATTATGATTATCATCTTCTTGTGTTATATCATCTTTTAACCATCCCGACTTCGGGATGGTTTTTTAATATGCAATACCTACTCGACTATTTTCATATATGTTTTTCTTACATAGATGCCATGCAAAGTGTGCTGTATCACCCACTGTAATTTTTGATCCACCCTCTGGCAATATATCTTTTTCAGTTCGATATACCTCTGTCGCCTCACCATCTATTAAATGTGTCGGACAAACAACTGTCCAACATAAATTATTACTATTACTTAGTACTTTATATGCAGCCAAATGATCTTCCGCTGCCGTTGTCGTTTTCCTTTTGGATTCCGTTGATTGAAAACGATATAAATTTAGATTTGTTCTTGCTTGTAAAATACCAGCTGTTCCTATTGTTATGATTCTACGAACCCCTTCTTCTTCCATTTGCTTAATGATTTGTGGCATACTCTTCCCTAATGTTCCATTTTGATCCGTTCCAAGTGCACTAATTACTATATCGCTTCCTTCTATCACTTTCTTTATATCATTTTCGTTCAATACATTACCTTCTATCACTCGTAGCCTTTCATGTTGTATTTCTATTCTATTTAAATCACGCGCTAATGCAGTCACTTCAGCTGAATCCTTTAATGCTAAATTAATTATGTTTGAACCTACTCGTCCTGTTGCTCCCAATATACATACTTTCATTTGTTTTCCCCCTCTTTCATTCTCTTTCTATTTTTCAATAATCTCAATAAATTTACAACAAAAAAGCTTCCTCATATATGAGAGGAAGCTTTATTATTACTTTATTTCTTTTCTTTAGAATCAGTAGACTTCTCGGTTCCGCTTGTTTCTTTATCCTTTTTATCCTCTTGTTGTGTTGTTGTGTCGTCTTCTTTCTTCTTGTCCTCACCTTTACTACAACCTACCATTAATAAAGAACTTGCAAGTGCCATAGCAGTTAATGATTTAACCCATTTGTTCATTTGCGTTTCCTCCTTGTGATAGAATATGTACAACCTCATATTACTCTCTATTTTTAAAGGAGAGATTGAAAAATAGTAAATATACGGTAAATTTTTGTAAATCTTCTGATAACAAATCCTAATTTTAATTTATATATTTCATTTCCAATCGATACACAATAAAACTAGTTTTTTCTCTCAATGGACGTAAAAAAACTAAGGCGCATACCATTTCGCCTTAGTTTCTCATGCAAACTTTTCATTTTCATATAGATGTGTAATCTTATATTCCTTCTTCATAACATATTGCCACACACTATAAGCGTAACGGTTCATTTTCAGGAAACAATTTTCCAAAAATGAGCGAAACTCTGGATTAGCAACTTCCACTGCAACTTGAGCAAACTTTAAAGCTAATCGTTTCAAGTGCGCAATATAACTGGTTGCAATATGAATATCCCCTGTATATTTACTAACTGTTTCCTTTTCCATTTCATGCAAATCAAACTCCGTTGTTTCACAGGTTATATGTTGCACATTCTCTCCTTCTTGAAAATTTACTTGTTCATTATATGCTTGTAACATATATGGTAAATGGTGCTGTAATAGATTTTTTAATTCTTCGTCTCTGACCTTTCCAGCATACTCTCCAACCTTGTATATTAGTATATAACTATATCTCATTAATTCTTTCATACAGTCCATTAAAGCGCCTCCCTTCTCTTTCGTCCATATACTATAAATATGATGCTAAAACATTCGCTATTCTTGCTAAAAACCAATCCCATCTACTAATTTTCTCAAAATCTTCTTCAGAAAATCGTTTTGATTTATGAAAGTCTACCTGTAATCGACTCCATACTTCATCAACAACGGTTTTATCATATATGATACAGTTAGACTCACAATTTAAATAAAAACTTCTATTATCAAAATTCGCTGTCCCAATATCAACAATTTCTCCATCAATAATTGTTACTTTCCCATGAAAAAATCCATTTCGATATTGATAAATCTCCGCTCCAGCATGTAACATATCTTTCAAATATGGATAGGCAGCTTGTTTTAACAATATGGCATCACTTTTAAATGGCACGAGAATTTTTACATTAACACCACGATTTAATGCAGCTTTTAACTCTTTCACCATTTCTTTACTTGGTACAAAATATGGTGTAGCGATAATTAAAGACTTTTTAGCCTGCTTTAATAGTGCTCCATATTTTTCCCATAAGCCTTTTCCATTTGAAAATAAATATTGATATTTCACATTCCCTAATGTAGGTATACTTTCATGTATAGGCATTTTTTCTCCTGTATCTTCTTTCCAATCTTCGGCGAACTTTCTTTCCATATCCGCTGCACCCTCACCATGGATGCGCACGTGATAATCACGCCATGGCCCAAACTTTGGATTTTGTCCAAGGTACTCCTTTCCGATATTAAAGCCACCGACGTATGATACCTTTCCATCTATCGTAACAATACGTCTATGATTTCGTTGATGCAAAGAATAGAACATATTTTTCAGTTTCGGTTTTTTACTAAATGTAAACTTCACACCGTTTTCTTTTAATCGGCTAATTACCTTTTTCTTCAGCTTATATCCGCCTACCCGATCGACTGACAATTTCACTTCTACTCCGCTAGATGCTTTTTTCTCTAATAACTGTAAAAACTCTTGGCTTATTTCATCTTTTCCTACAATATAAAAATGGATATATATATACTTTTCTGCATCGTTTATATCGTCAAATAATTTTCTATATAACTCTTCACCGTTCGTATATAGTTGAAATTCACCTAATCGAACTTGTCCTAATTCATATTCACTAGCCATTTCCTTCCCCATTTCCACATCGATGTTCATCCAAATGAATACACCTATTAAACAAAGGATTATAGCGAAAAAGTGCTTCATGGATAAATTCCTTTCTCCACTTACTGTTATTTCTATATCTTCCCTTTTTTATTACATTATCATTCAAGAAAATATGTCATTGCATGATATATGTCCATATCAAACAATAGCTCATTTGCATATTGTATGTTGTATCTTAAAATAAAAGGAGGAAATAACAATGGGCTTCGCACATGGTAATGGATTTGCGCTATTAGTCGTATTATTTATCCTCTTAATCATCGTCGGTGCTGCTTGCTTCTGCTAAGTAGCTACTGTCATATGATATGTGGATGAAAAAACTATAAAAGCGGACACCTATTTTAGGTGTCCGCTTTTCATTTTAAAACCATTTCCGACTGCTATAGTAACTTAAATGGCTAAATATTCATCTCAAAAGGTTAACAATGTGGCTACTTTCTTACTCTCTGCCTTACGTATATGACGCTGTTCTGCACGTAACACAGCAATACGATGTAATTCTTTCTCTTCTTCGGTTTCAGGGATAACACGCGGTACTGGAACTGGATTATTTTCCTTACTAAGTGCCACAAAAGTAACGAATGACGTTGCCGCTATACGCTTCTCACCTGAAATTAAATCTTCAGCCACTACCTTCACAAACACTTCCATCGAAGTTCTTCCCGTCCAAATTACGAAAGATTCATAACTAACACAATCTGAAGAACGAACAGGATGTAAGAAATCGACCCAGTCCATAGATGCTGTGACACATTCCTTTCTTGAATGTCTGGATGCTGAAATAGAAGCAACCATATCCATCTCCGCTAATATCTTCCCACCAAATAGCGTGTTATGATCATTTAAATCCGTTGGGAAGACTCGGCTCGTTTTGAACACCCTTGACTCATTGGCTGTTTTCCCCTTTACTTCTGTCATTGTTATCACCCCTTTAATGATCTATCCCTAATATTTCAATAATCACTATACTAAATGAACTACACGTTTAATATTAACAACATTCAGAACTTTTAGTCCACAAAAAAGAACCGATTTTATCAATCGGCTCCTCTAAATACATATTGTTCTTTCGGCTGTTCAACTTTATTCCATTTTGTTACTTCTAATACAGGAATATTCGCATGAAACGGCTGATAAAACTCAGTAGTTATCTCTCCTTCTACTTGAATCCAGTCATCATTATTCCACTCTACGCCTTCTGGTTTTTTCACTAACATACCATACACACCAGAATCTGCTACGCAATGTATAATACCGAAACGGAATAAGAAGTATTGTTCTTTTTTAGAAGAATCATCTCTAAAAACAAACCCTTTAAAAGATAATTTTTTCCCAGTAAACTCGCCAGGATAATTATAAATTGTTTCCATACCCTTTAGGAAGTCTTCATCTTTCAAATTAATATTGTCTTTCGTAACAAACTCTTTCTTCCCTTTTTCCATTACACCGCGGTATCCTTCTTTCCCGTAATAAATGCTCGTATCAGGTCTTAGGAATTGTCTTGTCATAAATGGATCCTTACTTTCTGCTTGTGCAACAGGAAAGTGAAAGCCCTTCGCTTTAACAATATCCGAATCTAGCGTCGCAATTGGGAAAAATAACCCTGAGATAATTGGAAAACAAAACAATGAGTACGAAAATGCTTTTTTCCACCATGTATTCTCATCTTTTGAATGATCATGCCCGCAATGGCTATGATCGCAACTGCAATCATTTTTCTCTTTTTCCTTTTGGTGCTCTTTTTGGAAAACGACGATAATTTGTATAATCGTTAAGAAACCTAAAATAATTGCTGCTGTTGTTGATAAATAGGCATACTTCATATTGATATACTTCGTAATGTTACCGGAAATATGCAGTTGCGCAATTAATATTGTAAAACCTAATAATATATATGCTCGAAACATAACCTACCACCCCATCGCATAAATGAGTAGTGAGCTTGCATAAACAACAAGAGTAACTGTAACTATAACAACAATTACAAATTTCGTTTTAAATGTCGCAAGCATCATAAACATATTTTTAATATCCACCATCGGTCCGTAAACGAGGAACGCGACAAGTGAAGCTGTTGAAAACGTACTTTGGAACGAAGAAGCGATAAATGCATCTGCCTCTGAACAAAGTGATAATATATAAGCAAGTCCCATCATAACAGCTGATGAAGAAAATGGGCCTTGTCCAATAGCAAGAAGTGTTGAAGTTTGTACAAACGTTTGTACCGCTGCTGCAATTAACGCACCTAGTACTAAATATTTTCCCATTGAGAAGAATTCCTCAACAGCGTGTGTACATACATCCCACATTTTTTTACGCAGTGGACGCTTATTATTCACTTCTGGGAAGCGATCATCTCTTAATTGATGTTCTTTAAACATAAAGGATAATATAATTCCAACGATAATGGCTACGATAATCGCTACAATAGAACGATACCATACCATGTGCATACTACTCCCAAAGGCAACATAAGTAGCAAATAATACAACTGGATTAATAATAGGTCCAGTTAACATAAATGCAATCCCTGCGTATGGTGGAACGCCTTTTCCAATTAATCGTCTTACAATCGGAACAATTCCACATTCACAACCTGGAAACAACATGCCTAAAAAAGTAGCTAATAAAACAGACAGAAATCGGTTCTTCGGCATCCATTTTGCCACCATATCTTCTGTCACAAACATTTGAATGAATCCTGAAATAAATACACCAATGAGCACAAACGGAAGTGCTTCGATTAATATGGAAATAAAAATTGTATTCATTTGCAGGAATGCTTTCGGTAATTGAAACAATTCCATGATGTATTTCCTCCAACTTTTCATTAACAATATGTAATTTTAACCCCATTTCATTAATTGGACAAGGTTTATATGACATACATACCCTTTATATACATTACATTGTACAAGTTATATTCTATTCAAAATTTGAGATTTCATAGCAAAAAAGCTGCTCTAGCGTAGTTATATAACTATGCTAGAGCAGCTTTCTTATCGTTAAAAGTAACGTTTCTTCCAAAAAACAAAAGCTAACGTGAAAGATAGTGTTACACATATGATGAGTACAATTACAAAACCGTGGGCTTCTCCTTCAAACGGAACCTTTACGTTCATTCCAAAGAAACTAGAAACCATCGTCGGTAAAGATAAAATGATCGTAATTGACGTTAACAGTTTCATAACACTATTTAAATTATTTGATATAACGGAGCTAAAAGTATTCATCATTCCACTTAAAATATGACTATATATTTCCGCCATTTCAATAGCCTGTTTATTTTCAATTAATACATCTTCTAATAAATCTTGATCGTCTTCATACATTTTTAAAAATGTACTATTACGCATTAACTTTTGAATTACAATTTTATTAGCCTTTAATGACGTTGTAAAGTATACTAAGCTTTTCTCAAGGCCTAATAATGTGAAAATCTCTTTATTTTTCATTGACTGATTTAATTGATGCTCTAAATCAATTGTTTTTCGATTTATTTGCTTTAAGTATCTTAAATAATAAGTAGAAATCGTATATAAGAGCTGAAGTGCAAAGCGCGTCTTCTTAAACGTATAAAATTCTTTAATACGTTGATTAATAAAACGTTCAAAAATTGGATTCTCTTCTAAGCAGATTGTAACAAAACAATCCGGCATCACAATCATACCTATTGGAATCGTGTCATAAATCGAATTTCCTTCTTCGTCATGTCTAACTGTCGGAATATCCACGATAATTAAAGTATTATTGTCTTCCTTTTCAATACGAGAGCGTTCTTCATCATCCAAAGGGTCTTTAATGAAATCTAAGTCTACATTTAAAGTTTGTACTAGATATTGAATTTCTTCTTCTGTTGGATGAAGTACATTAATCCAGCACCCCTTTTGCATTTCCTCAATCTCTTGTAGTTTTCCGTTTCGGTCTGTTAAATATATATTTAACATACTATCACCCCGATTCTTTTTACATGTAGGAATCTACCTCTCTTAAATCACAGTTTTTAAACCGCCATTCTCAGCATATGAAACATACGTTTAAATTTCAATAGAAAAATTATTTTGAAAACGTTTTTATAAGAAAAATATTATAAAGTGAAACTTTAATCAGTGGGAGCTTCATCCCCCCCACTGATTTTCAACCCTCACCAATCGGGCTTTTACGGACTGCCCGCCCCCAACCAAACTTCTTTTCTTTCGCTGAATTTTGAGATGAGGATCTTACTGCCCGTTAGAGCGGGATAAACATAGAAAAAGACAGAGTGCTCTCTGCCTTAAAAGCTTATGTTGCCTTTATAACATATTTAGAAAGCATCCACAAGTTAAACCCGACTGAAATCGTATAGCCCGCGTATGTTGAAATGATAAAACTTACATAATCGAAATACGGAAGCAATACAATATTTAAAACTATCTTCACAATAATTCCAATCACTAGTCCTAGCACCGTCTTCTGCTGTTGATTGATTCCTTGTAGCATAGCAGCCGTTACTGTAAAAAGAGAAAATAGTATGCAAGCAGGAGCATAATACTGTAAAATGATTCTCCCCATCTCTGGATCATTTCCAGCACCAAATAAAAGGGTATATACAGGCTTGGCTAACACCATCATTCCAATTGCCGCCGGTACCGTAATCGCTACTACTAATACATTTGTTCTCGTAAAATGTTTGTACAATAGCTTCGTATTTCCTGCTGTATAAGCTTTCGTCATCTCTGGTACGAGAGACATACTAAAAGCTGTCGCAACGGATACCGGGATAAGCACAACCATTTGAACAAGGCCAATTATCGCATTAATTTTTTCCGCTTCGCCTTGCATATACCCTATCTGTATAAGTAGTTTATTAATTGTAAATGTATCAATCGTCTGATACAACGGAATTGCTAAGCCTACTACAACAAAAGGAATAGAATATGTAAAGAGCTCCTTATAAAGTGAGAAAAAAGATTTCGTTGTTTGTGGTATACTTGCCATTTCTTTTTTCTTTAAGTGCCTTCTCCTTCTCATATAATACGCACTTAAAACAGTTAATCCACCTACAGCTCCCATAAAGGCACCGAACGTTGAAATACCAACTGCTAGTGAAACAGAAGCTTTTAAAACATATAAAACGACAAAGCTTCCTATTAAAATGGTTAAAACACGAAAAAATTGCTCTACAACTACACTTAATGCAGAAGGCCCCATCGATTGGAATCCTTGAAAGAAGCCCCTTAATAAACTCATTACTGGCACAAGTATTAACGCAAAACTTACAATTCGAATATTAGTAGTAACCGCTCCTACACTATTCCCCGTTTGATCATTCCCATCGATGACAAGTTTAGCTAAATGCGGAGCTAGCATATATAACGTAAAACACGAAATGACTCCCATTATAAACATAAACACGATTCCACTTTTCAACACTCTCTTAACCGTATGATAATCATTCAGTTGATCATATTTTGATACCATCTTTGAAACAGCTAGCGGTAATCCCATTGTTGCTATGCTGAGCATGATGGTATAAGGACGATATGCATATGTGTATAGAACGTAACCACTCGTACCGACCATCGCTGTAAATGGTATAACATATATAAACCCTAACATTTTTGATATCATCGTTGCCATCGTTAAAAATATCGTTCCACGTATAAACGGTGACCCTTTCATCACATTCCTCCGCTACGCTTTATTATTACACATTATGGACAACTCCTTTTCTTTAGAACCGAAACAAATAAAAAAGCCAATGAAAAATCATTGACTTTAACGCGCTGCTTTTTTCTTTTTGAAATACTTTAAACCAAAGTATAGAGCAATAAAAAGAACAGCTCCTATAATTATGTAATGTGTGTAATCAGATGCATACTCTTTAATTTGTCGCCAATTCCCACCAAGTTTTTCACCTAAGTATATAAATAGAATTGACCATGGAATGATCGCTACAACCGTATAAAGTGTAAATAGTTTTAATGGCATCTTAGCTAGTCCTGCTGGAATAGAGATCGCATGACGTACTACTGGGATAAAGCGCGCAGAAAATATTACGCCTGCTCCATAACGCTTAAACCAACCTTCCGCTATGTCTAAATGATGTTTATTAATAAGTAGATATTTCCCATATTTCTCTACAACCGGACGCCCTCCGTAGTATCCAAGCCAGTATAAAAAGATTTGCGCTAAAGTACCACCAATCGTTCCGGCGATAACTGCACCCACAAAACTAATTTTACCATTCGCTACTAAAAAGCCAGCATACGAAAGTACAATTTCACTCGGGATTACTTCAATCATTAAAGCAAGAGCTACTCCAAAGTAACCTAAGCTTGCAAAAAATTGCAATAACTGATCTATTATGTTTGCTAACATGTTCTTTTTTATCTCCTTTTTTCTTCACATACCATCCCATTATTACATAAAGGCTGCAATCTGCCAATATCTTCATTTTAACAATATGTACAATTCAAGCAGGATTAATCTATTAATTTCTCTTTCTGCGGGTCTTTCATGTAGGCAAACATCTCTTTAATTTGGTCTTCTGTATTTCTAGCAATTGATAAATTAGGCAATTCATTTTCACCAAAAAACTCCACCTCTTCTGTTTCAATGCTAGTTTTCTTTTCTCCACCAATAATCTCACATCCAATGAAAATCTTATATACATGCGTCGCCGATGGAGATGGTTGATGTTTTTCTTTATCAAATATAGCTAGTAACTTAAAATGATCTACCTCATAACCAGTCTCTTCGAAAACTTCTTTTGCTGCAACTTCGGTTGGCGTATAACCGACATCAGCCCATCCACCTGGCAATGCCCATTTCCCATCGCTTTTTTCTTTCACAAATAATAACTTTTCATTTTGAAAAACAACAGCTCTTATATCAACTTTAGGTGTTTGATAGCCTGTCTCACTTGCAAATAATTTCTCTACGACTTCCCAATCTGTTTTCGTGTAATGTGACATCATTGAAATAGAAATATCTCGTAATTGCTGGAAACGCTCAATATCATACACATCCTTAGAATACGTTAAACCCGCTTGAGCTATAGATTGTATTTGTTTTACCCAATCAATCCATTTAATCGTCATATATCCGCATCCCCATTCTCTATCAAATATATTACTTCATTTTCATTGATACATCTTTATTATACAAAAAAAAAGAGATTGATAACGTTTCAATCTCTTTCAAAATTAATCCAATTCATGTAAGTGGTCTTGTATATACTTTCTTCTCTTATTTATATATTCATAAATCATATCAGCCTCTTGATCAAATGTTTCTAATTTTTCTTTCATGTATGGATCTTGTAGTAAATATGGACGAATCAATTCACACAACCCTTCTACTTTCGGCCTCATAAACGAAACTGTAAATTGATCTTCTAATATTTCTTCTAAAATACTTCGATACTGCTTTCTAAATACAGGTATGTCTAGCAATCTTGCACTCAACGTATTATACCCTTGAATGCGAATATATTCATGATTAAGCGGTCTCCCTTGTACATCTCGCCCCCAAGTCGCATCATAATCCCACGGTATAACTTCAAATAAATTTGTTTCATCGTTATGATATAGTGCATAGTTATGAACAAAACCATCAAAGTTTTGCGTAAAAATAACTCCTGCTAACCATCGTAAATATTTATCTACATGTAGAAACTTCCCAATTTCTTTTTCATAGGCTTCCCTCGTCAAAGTATTCGCTTGAAATACAAATTCACTCAGTTGTTCTTCACTATTTTCATTCGAATATTTAAATTCATAACCCGCAAAGAGCTCTGTCTTAACATCTTTATCTCGTTCACTCATTAATGAAAAATTCGCATCATCATCTATCGCATAATAAATAGAACCACTCGGTAATCCTCTATTTTTTAAAAAATTTTCATCAACCGATTCTAACTGTAAGTACACACCTTGAATTTGACCATTAATTTTTATAAATACATGTTGTGATTTTGGCGAAAGTACACCAATATCATGAAAAAAATCTAAAGATAATTTATTTCTTATGAGAGACGGATCCATAAACTCCGAATTCAAATGAAACTCTTTCGCACCTTGAAATTTTTTAGGCTTATAAAACATAACATGATAAGACTTTTTCTCAAATTCCCGAATATGAGCTCCTCGGTATACGATATCAATATCATACTTCTTTTTTCCATAAGTTAATTTTGCTGGCACTGGACTATCTGACCAAATGTCCTTTTTCAATTCCACTAAGTACATTGGATGAACAAAAAAATCATATGAAGGCAGCATGTTTTCTCATCCCTTCTCAGTTCTCTTCATTCAATGTATGCGCCTTGTCTTGTCCATACATCCGCAATCATCTATTTATATAAAATTACACTCTTGTCCTGTTCAGAAAGATGCCTACATACATATCATGTTAAGGAAAAAGAATACCTTTTCACTTTAATACATGATAAGGAGGATTTCTATGAAACGTGATATTAGAAAAGCTGTCGAAGAAATCAAAAGTGCTGGGATGGAGGATTTCTTACACCAAGATCCAAGTACTTTTGAATGCGATGATGATTGCACTACAAAAATAGAGTGTAACGAAGATTGTAAATGCCCAAGAACAAGATGTACTCGCGTGAAACATTGTACGTTCGTTACAAAATGTACTCACGTTAAAAAGTGGACATTTGTTACAAAATGTACTCGTGTTCGCGTGCAAAAATGGACGTTCGTTACGAAAGTAACGCGTAGAAAAGAATGCGTTTTAGTTACAAAACGTACTCGTAGAAAGCATTGTACATTCGTTACAAAATGTGTACGCTTTGAAAAGAAATTTTACTGGACTAAACGATGTTACTGTAAAAAATGCGAATTCTTCCCTAATGGACACGGTGGCTCTTGCGACGATTCGTGTGATGACGGAAAGAAATGGAACGATTGCAAAGATGGCAGACATAAATTCCCATCTTGCAAAAATAAGAAATTCGATCACTTCTGGTATAAAAAACGTAACTGCTAGTTTTTATACCACCCAAAAAAAGGCCGTTTTGCGGCCTTTTTTACATTTATTGAAAGTGACTTATATCTGCAAATTGTTTCACTTTACCAATACCCTCTTCAAATTCTATTATGCTCAAACTGGCACTATGCATAAATGGATCATCCCACACATTTTCTATTTCAATTCCCGCGAAATGCCCTACAAGTAATTTTGCTGCTGCCGCATGAGACACAATCAATATATTTTGTCCTTTATGCTTCTCTAAAAGAAGCTGCATCCCTTCAATTACTCTTTCATAAACGGCCTCAAAATTTTCGCCTGATGTTGACTGAAAAAGATGTGGCTCATTCCAAAACAGATGTACTTCTTCTGGAAATTGCTTTTCTATATCCGCGATTGTTTGTCCTTCCCATATACCCATGTTGATTTCATAGAAATGCTCATCCGCTATAATGGGTATATCACGTTCCCCCTTTATTAACTCTGCCGTATGAAGTGTTCTTTCGCTCGGACTACTATAGATCGCATGGATTGGTAAATCTTTCATTCGATTTCCTAATTGTTTCGCCTGAACTATACCATTTTCAGTTAAAGCAGAATTTTTCCGTCCCTGCATTCGCTTCGCTACATTCCACTCTGTTTCACCATGCCTTGTTACATATATAGTTGTTTTCATTTCTTACTCCCCCTCACCATGTTGGTCGTAATTCCCACGGTTCAACTCTCCCTACAATCCACTCCGCTCGTTTACTTTCAATCCCTTTTATAATTCCATCAGCTATCTCTTGATGAGTAAGCCACCTTCCATATGTATCTTCTAAAATAAAACCTAAAATAATTCTATGATAAATACATCGCGTACTCCCTATTTTTTGTGCAGGCATACGTGATGCTTTACTACCTAAAATATGAAATAAACTATATGTTTTAGACGACAAATCTAGTTCTTTACAAATATTTGATAGTGCATGCTTTGCACTTGTGTGTACCCATGCAACAACTAATGTGATCGGGCCATTTTTCTTAATTGTACTTTTAATAGCTAGCTTTACATCTTCATCATTATGATAATCTAACGAAAGGCATGTAATATTTTCTGGTGCAGAACTCATTCGCTTAACATTTTTTAATTTCACTTCATCTCGTCCAATAATAGAAACATAAAATCCTTTCTCACAAAGCCACATAGAAACTTTCTTTAGCATTCCTGTCCCACCAATTACAAGTGCATGCAAATGCTATCCCTCCCTAATAAAATGTCATATGAGGTTTCTCATCTCTATAATAATTTAAACGGTCTTGCAGTGTCCCTGAGTGAAACTCAAATTTATGACCGTCAGGATCAACAAAGTATATAGATTCGCAATCTCTTACATCACGTTCTCTTCCTTGTAAAATATGAACATCATTTTCTTCTAATCGCTGTATTAGACATTTAAAGTCTTCTTGTTCAACAGAAAATGCAATGTGCGTATAAGATTGATGAATCTCATTTCTCGGAATATGCGTCTCTTCATTAAGCGCTATCCATACTCCACATATGTTAAAATAAGCTAATTTTCTTCCTTTAACTAATAATTCTCCTTCTAATACTTTTTCATAAAACATAATAGAGTTTTCTAAATTAGATACCGAAAAACAAATATGATTGATTCCTCTTAACAACTATAATTCCTCCTTATACAAATAAAAGATGAGCGAAAATTCACTCATCTTTTATTATACTATTTTTTTGTAATATATGCCCATTTATAACTGAAGTCCCCGCCAAACGTATGGTTAGCAATGCCTTTTACAAATGGCTTCTCTAAATAAGCTGTACTTTGTTGGTACGTAGGAGAAATTGCTGCGTCTTGACCAATTAAGATTTTTTCAGCTTCCGCAAGTGCATTCCAGCGTGCTTTATCATCTTTTAATAGCTCTCCTTTTGATTTCGCTACTAAATCATCATACTTCGGATTAGAATAATCCATTTCATTAAATGAGCTTCCAGTAACAAACATATCAATATAAGTCATTGGATCCGGATAATCAGGGCTCCATGCAGATAATGAGAATTCATATTGGAATTTCTTTTCTAAATCTAGCTTCTGCTTGTATGGTTGCTGTTTCAAATTCACTTTAATACCAGGCAAGTTTTTCTCTAGTTCTTCCTTAATAAAGTCGCCTACTTTTTTACGGCTACCGTTATCATCGTTTAGTAATTCAACCGTAATTGTATCTTGACCAAGCTCTTTCTTCGCTTCTTCCCATAATTTTTTTGCTTTCTCTGCGTTATCTTTACTATCACGGAAGTTTTTATTTACAGAGCGGAAATCTTTTCCATCCGGACCTGTCGTGAATTTTTCAGGTACTAAGAAATATGCTGGCAATGAACCGTCATTTAAAATGACATCAGCAATTCCTTTTTTATCGTATGCTAAATCAATCGCTTCACGTACTTTTTGGTTTTTAAATGTTGCATTTTTTTGGTTAAAACGTAAGAAATATATGCGCGGATCTAACTTCGTTTTAAATTCATCTGGTTTATTCTTTTTATATTTATCAACAAATTCAGAAGTTAAAATAACTCGATCTGCTTGATCACTATCATATAAATTTACTCCCGTGCTTGTTTCCTTCACAATACTTACATTAATTTCGTCTAACTTTACAGTATCTTTATCCCAATAATTAGGATTTTTCTTTAACTGATAATTTTGTTCATGTTTCCATTGACTCATTGTAAATGGTCCATTATATACTAATTTATCTGCTTCTAATCCGTATTTATCTCCTTGCTCTTTCACATATTTTTCATTTAATGGGAAAAATGTAGGGAACGACGTAAGCTCAAGAAAATAAGGTGCTGGTTGCTCTAATTCTACTACCAACGTTTTATCATCCTTCGCTTTAACACCCAGTTGATCTAATGGTAATTCTCCTTTATTTACTTTCTGTGCATTTTTCACATCAAATAAAATGAATGCATATTCTGCCGCTGTTGCTTTATCTAATGTACGTTGCCATGCATATACAAAATCTTGTGCTCGAACTGGATCACCATTTGACCATTTCGCATCACGTAATTCAAATGTATATGTCTTTTTATCTTCACTAATCTTCACATCTTTTGCCATACCTGGTGTTGGTTTATTATCTTTATCTAGACGATATAAACCTTCCATTGCATTTACAAATACACGGAAAGATACAGAATCCGTTGATTTAGATGTATCCATTGAAGGAATTTCAGCTGTTTCTAGCAAATTTAAAACTTGTTTATCGGCCATTCCCTTATTCGATTCTTTCTTCGTTGTCGAAGCCTTCTCACCATTCCCACACCCTGCAACCAATACACTCGTCGTTAACGCAAGTGCAGCAATTGTTGTTGTCTTTCTCTTCATTCTTCCTTCCCCCAATCTATATGTATAAGTTAAATCCTATATAATATATTTTATTATACAAAAGATTCTGATTATTTTAAATATTTATTTTAACAAACATAGAAAAAAGCGATCGGAAATTTCTTTCCAGCCGCTTTCTTGAATAGCATTTACTTGTAATCCATCCTCTATATCAAATGGATTTTGAACTTTAAATATTTCTTCCATTAGCTTCAAAAACTCTTCTGCAGTTTTAGATTCACCATTAACCATAAATGAGTATGGTTCCACTTCACCTAATTTATAATCGACAACAAATTGAATCTTCACCTTTTGTCTTGGCGTTCCGGTGTTATATCCTTGGAATTCTACTAATTCTAACCCTTCCGTTCCACGATAATATATCCAACCTGAATTTTGAAAATAATTTTCGAAAGATTCACCTATTGAAAAGAAAGGATATTCATAAAGCGAGCTTGTACGAACCTTTTGAATAACGTCTCGATCAGTCGGAAAAAAGAAATGACTAAAAAATATGCTAGCAACTGCTAAAATAGTAACAATTGTCGCTCCCATTTTGCTCGTTCCGCCGCTATCATTGATTAGATAGTTTTCAACTGATTTATCTTTTATTTCTCTTGCTTTTATTCGGTATATACGTCTTTCCGCAAATTGATAGTACAATCCATTTGCAAAAATCCCCATTCCAAACAGAATAAAAATGAGTAATAAAAACGTAAGAGGCACCATATTAATGATTGGCAACGCTACATTAAATCCCATATAATACGAAAATGCATCACACGCTACTAATAACAACATAAATAAAGCAGCTGGTACATAATACTTACGATATCCTAGCCAGCCTATATTGAAAATAGCAGCCCAACCATTCCAGCTCCACCTAGCAATCCGCTTATTCTCAAGCTCCCATTTCCTTTTGTAATACGGATATTGTCTCCCTACATATACTTCTAGTTCTTTATCTATTAACGAGCTACCTTCATCTTGTTCATTATCCAAGTTTCGCTGACAACTTGCACAATTTAACTGTTCCTCCTCGCAAGGTTGCCCACAATTTATACATTTCAAAACAATCCCTCTTCCCATCCATACGTCATTTCAAAATACCTTCGTGTTTTAATAACCACTCTTTCCTCCATAAACCACCAGCATATCCAACAAGCTTTCCACTCTTCCCTATTACACGGTGACATGGAACAATTATTGAAATTGGATTCCGACTATTTGCCCCTCCTATTGCCCGTACAGCTTTTGTATTTCCAACTTTCTCTGCAATATCTAAATATGAAGCACTTACGCCGTATGGAATAGTATAAAGTGCATCCCATACATTTTTTTGAAATGCTGTTCCCTCCGCAGACAGCGGGACCGTAAACTCTTTTCTTTTCCCTTTAAAATATTCATCTAACTCATTTATACATTGTTCTATCATTTCATTTTTATTTTCTTCTTGTCGTTCATCAACAAATATAACAGACGTAATTCCTTCTTGATTCGCTGTAATTTCAAGCAAACCTACTTCGCTTTCATAATAAGCCTGGTACATATGCCATCCTCCAATTCAGTTCATATTAGTCATTGTAACACGAATATACAAAATTTTTCGTATAAGCGTTTTATTAGAGAAACAAAAAAGAGAATGATACAATGTAAGAAAATTCAATCTAGGAGGCTATTGGATGAATTCCGAACTTTTTTCACCTTATACAATTAAGGACGTTACATTAAAAAACCGGATTGTTATGTCACCTATGTGCATGTATTCATCGGAAAACGGGGATGGCCAAGTAACGAATTTCCATCTCATTCATTATGGAACAAGAGCTGCCGGCCAAGTTGGTTTAGTTATGATTGAAGCAACAGCCGTGTTACCTGAAGGTCGAATTTCAAATAAAGACTTAGGCATTTGGGATAACAGTTTAATTGAAGGCTTACATAAAACGACTACTTTTATACATGATAATGGTGCAAAAGCTGCCATTCAACTCGCTCACGCCGGAAGAAAAGCAGAACTAGAAACAGATGCGTTAGCTCCTTCAGCCATTCCATTTAATGAAACAATGAAAATGCCAATAGAAATGAGCAAACACCAAATTAAAGATACTGTATTAGCTTTTCAGCAAGCTGCAGTACGATCAAAACAAGCTGGATTTGATGTTATTGAAATACACGGTGCTCACGGTTATCTTATTAATGAATTTCTTTCTCCGCTTTCCAATAAGCGGACTGATGAATATGGTGGTTCACCTGAAAACCGCTATCGTTTCTTACACGAAATCATCGACTCTGTAAATGAAGTTTGGGACGGACCGTTATTTGTCCGTATTTCAGCAAATGATTATCATCCTGACGGGCTAACGGTTCAAGATTACGTTCAGTATACAAAGTGGATGAAAGAACAGGGAATAGATTTAATCGATTGTAGTTCTGGCGCAGTTGTACCAGCACATATTGATGTGTATCCTGGTTATCAAGTACAATATGCCAAACATATTAAAGAGCATGCTAACATTGCAACTGGTGCAGTTGGATTAATTACGACCGGAGTACAAGCAGAGCAAATTTTAAATAATAACGAAGCAGATTTAATTTTTATCGGACGTGAATTACTTCGCAATCCGTATTTTCCAAGAATAGCGGCCAATGAACTTGGCTTTGAATTGCAAGAACCTCACCAATATAAGCGAGCACCAGGAAAAATTCATACGAATAAATAAAACCGAGAAGTCATTCTTCTCGGTTTTATTTATTCTATCGTTGTAATTTCATTTGAATTATAAGTATGGATACCCGATTCTTCTCGCAGCGCGGTTATATACATCCCTTTCGCCACATCTTTAGCTGAAATTGGTTTATATTTTTTGAAAGCTCCTTTAAAGATAAACGGAATAATACGAGATAACTTTTCAGCCATTCGTTCGCCGAAACGAAATTCTTGTCGATTTCCTACTAATAATGATGGTCTAAAAATGTGAATACCACCAATCACTAACTTTTGCAATTCTTCTTCCATTTTTCCTTTCACTTGTGAATAAAAGAAGAATGATTTAGGATTCGCTCCCATAGAAGACACGACAAGGAAATTTTGTACCCCTTGTTTTTCAGCTAAACAAGCAGCTCGTAACGTATATTCATAATCTACTTTTTTAAAATTTGCTTTTGTTTTTGCTTTTTTTATTGTTGTTCCTAAGCAACTAAAAACATCATCCACAGCAAAGAACTCTTTATATTCCTCTAATACCGAAAAATCAACTTGTTTCTGCTGTAACTTCTCATGTTGCAATTGCATTGGCTCTCTTACAAAAATAGTAACCGAATCGTAGTAATCTGATTCAAGTAATAGACGCGTTATCTCTTGTCCAACTAAACCACTTGCACCAAGTATTAACGCTGTTCGCTTATTCATATATGCATATACCTCTTATTTTACTTTTCTCTCCTTTAGTAAAATACAACCTTTAGGAGTTTCCTGCTCTTATTTTACCACAAGTAAAACACTATGCGTACGCATAGTGCTTTACTCACTCTTTTTTCTCATCTCTCTCTTGTAATTTCGTTATTGTTGTAGCGTCCCCATGCCCATCAACTTAAGGATAGAAACTCTACGGTTTTCCATTAATTGAAATGAACAAACTTTTAAACAGTATAATCCTCTTAAAAATGAGCATACGAAATAAACCCTA
>NZ_JBPWAP010000070.1:0-22492 GCF_051776705.1 Bacillus cereus group sp. BceL291
GATATATCACCCATACAATTTTTATTAACATAACCTATCATTATCAATAGTTAACGATGCTAAAAATTTCGTTATGGGGTAATTAAAACTATTAGCTTGATAGGGATGGGGTACCACCACATGTCCATCAAGCTAAGAAAAAATTAATACCCCTAAAACAAAAAAAGACTGAATTCAGTCTTTTAAATCTGGCATACCGCCTACATTTTAACGAAAATATACGCTAAGCAAATTTGAATAAGAAAAGAGCCGGACTTTCCCCGTTAAGGGTAAATTGGCTCTTTAATCTTTAAAGGACGTAAGGAATGTGCACTCCCTCAAACTTATATTCTCCTAAGAAATCTAAATTTTAGAGAATATTCACAGCTGTAATTTTGCAAGTTGAAATAGCAAACCTAACGATTGTATTTGGACTTATAGGTAAAGTACCTAGCACTATACCAAGACCTGTTTGTTCCACATTAAAATCTGCTGCAGTAGAACCAGTATTTGCTAAAAGATTCACTGTAGAACCAATAAGCGTATCTAGTAATTCCCTAATTGGTCGTTCACGACAATCACATTCGCATCCTAAATCTACAGGTGGAAGTAATGTTATAGATGGTCCTGGCGGTAAAAAACCTACCCCTGTTACATCAGAAATATTGACCACAAAGGATGTGGTACCATCTGTAACTGTAACTAAAAAATCACTTACGGAAGTAATAGTAAATAAAAAGAAAAGAGGGGGGACGTTTGGCGCGTCTGCAATAGTGCCAAGAAGCACAGTTTCTCCAATAAGTTGTTGTAAAACATTCTGCATTGGTAAAACACAGCAATCACACAGACAACCTTCAGTCTCTCCTGTTGCTCCGGTAACTCCAGTAGGTCCAGTATCCCCGGTAGGTCCAGTAACTCCGGTAGGTCCAGTATCCCCGGTAGGTCCAGTATCCCCCGTAGGTCCAGTTGCTCCGGTAGGTCCAGTATCTCCGGTAGGTCCAGTATCTCCGGTAGGTCCAGTATCTCCGGTAGGTCCAGTATCTCCGGTAGGTCCAGTATCTCCGGTAGGTCCAGTAACTCCGGTAGGTCCAGTATCTCCGGTAGGTCCAGTATCTCCGGTAGGTCCAGTATCTCCGGTAGGTCCAGTTGCTCCGGTATCTCCGGTAGGTCCAGTAACTCCCGTAGGACCAGTAACTCCCGTAGGACCAGTATCCCCGGTAGGTCCAGTTACTCCCGTAGGACCTGTTGGTAATGTAAATGGTGGAATCGGTGATAAGGTAGGTCCTACAAGGCTAGGATCAAATGCTCCAGCAGATAAAAAATCATATGAATCTAACCATTTTGAATACTTTTCACTTTTATTTGACATGTATCCTCCCCCTCCTTAAAAATCTATTCATCATATAGCTAGTACATGCTATCGATAATAAGCTTAGATATATCTATTAAGTTTTGCTGAGAGTATACATATGTTACTAATACAATTGTATTTAGAATAATAGATAAAAGATGTCACCATATATGTCCATCAATCTAACATTATGAATTGAACCCAAAGCGATAATTTTATCTTTTCATAGGTGCTCATGGGAATTTAGTCCATTTTTTCGTTTTTGGAGGGTGATTGATTTCTTAAGTTGATGGGCATGGGGTACCACCCCACATCCATCAACTTAAGGATTTAGACTATTTATGAGGTAAAAACACGTTACTATTTTCTTGTTTTAACGAGAAAGGGTACCGTGGTTGTTATGAATATGTTGTAAAGTTTTTACGATGCGTTACATTCTATAACATACGCTTTAAAATCTTTAATACGTTAAACAAGGACTATAATTATAGAAATTTTACTATAACGTTTTTATGTTTTTTATAAAATAAAAAATAGGTGAATAGTAATCCCTGTTTGGGTGTACATCCACCTATTTTTTCAATTTAATTAGCATGACCTAGTATTTGTATGATTTTATCAGCTTTGGAGTTTTGAATATGATAGTAAATCTCTAACCCTTTTCTTTCAGCTTTCAGTGCTTTCCCTTTCATTTTGGATAAATGTTGCGATACTGTTGATTGTGGAATATCCAAAATATTAGTTAATTGTGTTACATTTAATTTCTTGCTCTTAGCCAATTCACTAACAATTTGTAGACGTATTGGATGAGCCATAACTTTTAATAGTTCAACGTTTTCTTCAGAAACTAAACCTGGTATATTATCATTATTAAATTTGTTCATAATACAACCTCGCATTCAATTTATATTTTATTATAATCAATAAATGTATATTCTTAATATTATTATATTAAAATTATTAGTTTGTTTTACTATAAATTAATTATATAATTTTAACTTGTGCGATGAGTGGAGCTAAAATGTGTTTGTCGTGAAGTTTTTTAAATGTTTTTAGTAATTAAAAAAACACAAAGAAATTTTATCACTTTGAATTAATGCAGTATAAAAATACTAATGTCATCAATATACCCATTTATACTATAGATAAACTAGCTTAGGATATCAAAGGTAATTATTCCCTGAATAAAATTCATTACATTTAAGGGGTAGCACCAATTTTACAAAGTATCCACTTTGGTGTCTCCGTTTAAAAAAGTACCCATTCTCTTGTCTCGATATGCGGACAGAAAAATGGGTACTAAATGAACTTTTTCTATAGATAATTCAGGATTTTACACTATAAAATTAGTTCCTACTTTCATGTCTTTGTACATAAAAGGACATGAATGACCATACCCTGTAGATTTAACATAGTTATACTGAATCGTCATAGTCTTAGAATCTCCAATAATTTGAGATTTTGTCGTTTAGTCCCCATATCTCCTTGCTCCTAACCTGTATAATTGTATTATTATCTTTTAAATTAAGCATTAATTCTATTGGTGTTAGTGTTACTGATTCATTAGCTCCAATAATATGTAGTATTGTTTTTTGTGTAGTTGTTTTTCCAACAACTACGGGTTTGAACCCTTCTTCGGTTTTCAAATACCTACTGTCGCCTTCTTCCTAATTTGGCTTCGAAGATTCACATCGAATACTTCTAGCCTCTTCAAAGTTGCGTTTGATTTTATAAACGCCTGTGGTTCACCATTTGCGTCTAGATGGCCCGCTAAAATGACATCTATGGTGTCTTTCTATGAACTGCTGTAACAATTCCTTTCAAGCCTTCTTCTGTTTCTACAAGTAACCCAGGGAAACTTGTTTCCATAGTTAATGCATCTGCGTCATTAATAGAATATTTAATGTGGGGGAAAAGATTTTTTGATACTTGCTCAACGAATGCTTTCTTTGCATTCGCAAGCATTTCTCCCTTTGTATCTCCTGTTACAACAAAAGTAGTTGGTGTTAATGATAAAGTTACTGACTTCAAAATAATTACCCTTGTTTTATAGTAGTTTTTAATGGTATTTCTATTGTCAACTGCTCGTTAAATTTCTATTTAACGAATAGTTTTAAGCTCGCGAGTTAAACTACACTTGCTATTTTAGAAAATAGTAAAAATCCTGAAAGTGGGCGGTCTAAAAATTTGCTAAATCATATAAAACATTTAAATTATGTAAGTATTATTTTTTTATGCTATACTTTTATTGAGTCTTTAATTAACTGAATTTTCTGTATTTATTTGAGAAATGGTATATGATGGATTTAGTCTTATCTAATTTCTGTTATGATATTTATTAAGATATAACATATAGATGGGATGAGGAGGATACTATGAACGTTTCAGTTAAGGGGAACGAGAAGATTACACAACTTTTAAATGAATGGTATATAGAAATCCGTGCAAGAAGGATTGGTCAAGCGCATAGGTTAAAGGAAGAGATTGATAAGAAGATTAATAACATAACAGAAGATCAAAACCTACTATTATATTATTCCCTTCTAGACTTCCGCTTCCAATACATTGTAGATAATTTAGGTGTCTCTGCAAGTAGCTTTGATAAGGTTGAAGCGTTTGAGATTCCAACAAACAACTTTTTAACTTATTACTACCATTTCTTTAAAGCTATTCATGCTTCTGGTATTGGTAACTACACAATTGCAAAAGAGCATTTTGACAAGGCTGAATCTCTTCTCGAATTAGTCCCAGATGAGATTGAAAAAGCTGAGTTTTACTACAAATTAGGTGCTTTCCATTATGACATATACGAAGCACTTAACTCGGTTAAATATACTGCAAAGGCAAAAGAGATTTTTGAGAAACATGAAAGTTACGAACGAAACGTTGGATTCTGCGAGAACCTTCTTGGAACTGCGTGTACAAAGCTAAGAGAATGGGCTTTATCAGAAGAACATCTTATTAAAGCTATGGATATTTTCAAGAAGCTTGATGAAGAAAAGTATGCCCTAATGGTTAGACATAACTTAGGATATATGTATTCTAGTCAGAACTTATCTCCATTAGCAATCAGATATTTATCAGAAGTGACTACTTATAATCCTAGACACCATAAAGCTTTATTCCTGCAAGCTAGAGAGCATTACAAGTTAGATGAACTTGATATTGCAAAAGATTTAGCTGATAAAGGGTATAGTATTTGTGTTGAATTAGGAAATAGCGAATATAAACACCTATTTGCTATTTTAAAATGTCTTATCTCCAATGTCTCTGGAGAGGATTTGGAAAAGACTGCACTTGAAGGAATATCTTACTTTGAAGGCGAATCACTATATGAATACATAGAAGAAAGCCAAGAGTATCTGGCTATTAAATTCTATGAAGAAGGAAGCCACATTAAATCAAGTGAATACTTCTATCTAGCCTCGAAGACACGACAAAAAATCAAAGAAAGGGAGTCCTTAAAATGAAAAAACTAGTATTAGGATTAATGGGTGTTTTAACGGCCTTAACTTTGACAACAGGCATTTCCTCTGACAAGGGTAACAATGAATCTGTGACACCTGTTATTATGATGATGGAACATGGAGATCATGGTGGTTGAAAACTAATGTACACAAAATAAATACTAACTTAAAGGGAAGAAATCACTCTTCCCTTTTTATATTGTTTGAATTTTTATATGCTATCATTTCTTTTTAGTAAAAAATAATTAAATTAATATATTTTAATAATTCGTTATAATTATATATAATTTTTCAGTAAGGTCACTCATTTTTAATTCCTTCACAGATCCATCTATGTAAATACCTACTGGTATGTAATTTTTTTCCTTGATTCCAATTGCAATTCTAAACAATACTGTCTGATTTGATAATAGATCCATCATCATGTAATAATCACCTCCAATACTACTTGATATTGCACATTATACTAATTGTCATGTGATATTTTAATGGTAATTTTTTCCTTTTATTAAAAAATTAATTTCAGTTTATTAAAGAATGTCTTTTTTTTATAAAAAGTTTCATGTAATGTCTTGAGTTCAAAACAACCAAATACTGTTTCATCTATTAAAGAAATTACAATTTCCACCAACTCTTGGTATCCTTGATTTTTATAAATCGTTACCTTGCCATCATACATATTGCATAAATCTGGTGAATTTGCCACAAAATACGTCCTACATGTAAATGGTCTATCATCATATACAGTGCATTTTTTATTTTCTACATCCAGCATAGGGCATGGTTCAGCATATTTCGCTCTACTACTATTTTTATTAATTTGAGACATAGGAATTTTTCTTCTCTTTTTCGTTTCTTGATGATTCTTATTAATATTTTTCTCTATATCTTTTGTAAGCTTATTTCTTATCTTACTTTCCTCAATTGTTGCTAAATTAATTGGTTGAAAACAGCAGGCTATACATCCTTTTCTACAAGGAGCATTTTTTTGCAGTTGCTTAAATACTTCATCAAGTGATTTAAATAAATCACCTATTAATTCTAGACCTTTCTCTTCGCTAATTCTAATGTTCTCTTTTAAATACAATACTATATCTAGCATGGTATTTAATAACCCTTTCTTCAACTCTATATTTTCATATAGGGTTTTACCGTCATGAAACATACCATCAACTTTTCGCCACTTTATCTGCGAATTCATATGACACTTCTTATATTTTAACCCTGATCCGCAAGGACATTCATCATTACGCGTAGGGTTATATAAGTCTTCATATTCAAATATCAGGTCCCTTTTTATGGTTTGTATTAACCAATCCATATTTTTTCTATATTCCATCATATGTACCTCCAATTGTTTTTTTATATACATTTATTTATTAATCAATTATACTCTTTCTCTTTTTAAGGTTACATATTTTCCCTATTAAAATTTAATTTTATTAGCTACTCATTTCTTAAAAGATATCTATGGAAACATCATGCTATATTTAGCTTTACGAGGAAGGAGTTTTCGATTTGTCTAATATAATTAATAGTTATAAAAAAGAACTAAGTTCAATTTCAGACTCGCTAGTACCTAGTCAATTGCTAGATTCCAAATATGAAGTATATATTAATAATCTTATAACAGAAGCAGAAAAAGAAGGAAAAGATTCTAGTGTCCATTTTAATGATTTAGATATGATTTATCATTTTATTCATCTTAAAGAGACTAAAAATTTCTTATTCAAAAATCATTAAATCTTAATATTTTTATTTATAAATCAAAAAAATATTTTCCTGTTTTTTCTATTTTTAAAAAGTATCCACTTTGGTGTCTCTGTTTAAAAAAGTACCCATTCTCTTGTCTCAATATGCGGACAAGAAAATGGGTACTAAATGAACTCCCCCCGTTGATAATTCAGCATTTTAAACTATGAAATAAGTTACTACTTTCATGTCTTTTTACACCTATCTTAGAAAGTGTACAAGGACATATTAACTAGACTTATAATGTATATTTTGAGGAAAAGGACTCTTTAAATTAATTAAGAGTCCTTTTTGTTATTTAGGAGTGAAATTTGAGTTGAAATGTATTCATTCATTTTAGATTGGTGATATTTAATCCACTCTTCAGTTGTCATATTAGAATTTTTAGCAAACTTTTTTGCATATTTATATACAGTTCTATTTGTTTCTTTAAAGCCGTATAGGTTAATGCCACCGGTGGTTTCACCGATAAAATTAAACTCTTTGTGTTCACCAGGATAAAAATTAAAAGCGACTTGATGGATAGTAGTGTCAATTACGTAATCTTCAAAGAGAATATAAGAATGAAGTCCGAAGGCTCCGTTTTGATACATGTTTTTAAGGATATGTTGATCATGGAATTCATGATGATAATAGCCTTGCATAAAGGATAATCTATTCTTAGATATTTCATTGGATTCCAATAACAAATAGTAAAGTAAAACACTTGCGTAAATACATAAACCACCGTTTTGGTTGTATTTTAAAACTTCTTTCCAAGCTGTATCACCTTTTTTAAGAAAAGAGGATACTAGGTTGTGATCTTCATATAAAGCAGCGTGAGTTAATTTTGTTAGATAAAGAATTGGTTTTATAGTTTGTGAGGTAAAGAGATGCCCTGGTGCTTGTTGACTTTGATAGTGAATAGGTTTCTGTTTTTGGTAATCATAACTTGTAAGCCATTCTTTTTTAAATACGGAAGAAATGTTTTTAATAGCTACATTATGAGGGTTTTGAGTGTTGTTTATTTTCAAGGATATATCATTCATGAGAATCCTCCTTTTTCACATGATTTCACATGTAATATTGGTAGTGTTTTATAAGATGATATTTATATTATAAGAGAAATATTGAGCTTTTCATAGATAGTGCCTATATTTATAATGGATTTGAATACTAGCATTATTAACAGATGCCAATAATTCATACATGAGAATTTGAGTTATACAAAAAAAGTCGAGGCTCTTTTAGGCTATTCATTGTAATATTTCAATATCAAAAAACACATAATAATTCAGCTATATTCTAGAAAAAATAAGAACCCTCCTAATTGTAGGAGGGTTCTTACCTTTCATATAAGTGAATCCGATTTTATGATTTGAAAAATGAATGTTGTCTGTTATACCCCTATAACGCTGACTGTTCAGAGCATGCTCTGACGTTATTATTATACTAATGTATATAACGGAAATCAATACTATAATAATAGGTATATTTACCCTACTCTTTTTCGTTTTTACGACCTTAATATCATAAAAATAATATCTAAAAATATATAGTTTTATAGTTTTAAATATTATATACTTATACAAGTAATTTAGCTCTTTTTACGAGTTGAAATTAATTTATATAAGGAGCGGTTTGAATGAAGAACAAGTTTACGCGTATGATCATGTTAATGGTGGTAATGGCTTTATCAGTTACAGCACTTGCAGCATGTGGAGATAATCGTGATCCTGAAGAAGTTGCTACAGCATATTTTGAAGATGCTAAAGACGGAAATGCAAAAGATTTTGGAAAGTTATTTACACCAGAAGCAAAAAAAATAGTTGGTTTTATTGGCGGAAATGCAGAATTAATGAAATCAATTAATGAAGATCTTAAAAGCTATAAGATTAGAAAAGTTGAAGAGAAAAACGAAATCGCTACAGTAACTGTTGATGCTGTGTATAAAAAAGATTCTAAAAACGATTATAAAAAAGTAATCGTAATTGAATTAGAGAAAACTGAAGAAGGTTGGAAAATTAGTAAATCATAAAAAAAACGGTCTAGAATTCTAGGCCGTTTTTTATTTTTGAACATTTTAACTCATAGTTATTTTACATCTTATCCTATTTTTTTTCTTCTTTGTAATTCCATGCTATTTCTACTACTTCTTCAGGAGTCAATTCTTCATCATTCCAAAAAATTAAATCACTTGGAGCAGGGTGAGGTACAGCAGAGTTATTAAATTGATGAACATAGTTACTGTGTTCATCTTCAGGTAAATCAAGATCATAAATTTTTTTTACAAGCTCAAGCAGTTCTGTTTTCGTCATTTTACATGTCATATTTTTCATCCTTCCGTTTAATTTATAGCCCTTTGGTCCCGAAATGGTATGCGGGATCTAAAACGTTTTGATGCATTTTAGGAGATACAATTATTAGATTATCAAGATTATAGACATCTCCACCTTTATCAATAGGCTGTTTATGATGTAGTATATATTTATTATGGTTCCCATAATGTTCTGCTCGTGGTGAGTAAGGTGCCTTACCCTGCTTCATAAGTTTTATATTCATAGGACTAAATTCTTTAGCATAGCTCGAATCAGAAAGTGTTTTCCAAAATTCTTCTCTAAAATCGTCAAAAGATTTGAATTCTCTTCCTACTAATTTTTCTCGAACTTCTTGCGGAATAATACCAATAGCACCATCATTATACATTAACTTCTTTTGGGTACCTAAACTTCGTTCGAGGTTAAAACTTGAGGTCACTGTACCTGGGGTCTTTCTTTTTACCGCACTTGAAGTTTTTGCAAACATATATGTATCTGATGGTTTAATAGTATCAACTTTATAATCTATCTTACCATAAGCGAAAGCTGGTTCTAAACGATTTTCTAACTGAAGCTTGGATATAGATGATAAATTTTTTCCCCATCTTGCACCATTACCTACGGCACTGGCACCTCTTGTGACAAGTCCAAAGAAAGCTAAATTAGTCGCTCCGTATGCTACTGATTCCGTGATACTTTCTGCATCTCCATATTTTATGTTCTCCACATACCAATCTGATAAAACATTTCGTATAGCATACATCTCTTGGACTTCCTCGTCCAACTCATGTTTTAATGTTCCAATAGGATTATTCCACATATCTTTCATAAATTCGTATTTATCTCTAAATTCCTCTTTCGTATCATCAATAGAACTCTCCACAAAGTCCGTAAGTCCATATTTTGCATCTTCCAATGCGTCCATTGGATTATCCACCAAGTTTCCGAAAAAGTCGGATGTTTGGTTCCACCCTTTTTTTAATGGATCAAAAATAGTGTCCCCTGCAGCCTTCCCGCTTCCTCGCTGAAAGGCGTCCCATAGCTTGCCCATCTGATTAAAATCCCCAAACGCTTTCTCATCCGCTTCACGGAATGTTTTCGCAGCTTTCTTTAGTTCGAGTTCAGTATGATGTAAATGCTTAACTAAATCATCCATACTCCTCTTTTTTGAGAAAAATTCATCGAAAAACCGTTGATATGCCATCCCTTCCCAAGACATCTGTAATTCGAACGTGACTTGTAAAAGCTCTCGAATTATACTTTCCATAGACTCTCTATTTCGTGACATGGAATTTGCAGCTGATTCTAATTTATCTGGGTCAACACGTACTTGTCCCAATTAATTTCCTCCCTTCACCTATATGTATAAAACTTCTAGTACAAGTATAGAAAATTCATAGGGGGGTACAGACATGATTCGTAAATGTGTACTTTTTACATGATGTATAAATTTCTAATGAATTCTATACTATAAACATCGCTATATCGGTTCTGAATTTTCTTTCTATTCACAGTATACTAAAATAAGGGAGACTTATCTCATTATTTTAGTATACTGTGAATAGAATTAGGCTTTTGTAATTTACTCCACATATACTTTGAATGAAATCATGATTGCTTGTTTATTGACCAAAAAATAAATATATGGTATGTTTACTGTAGATTAGATATATATTGAATGCATATTTAATGTATATAAAGTATAGCACTTAACTTAATTGCATAAACTAAAAAGACAGGATGCTGGAAACATCCCGTCCAATATGTAACTGCCGCTGTAAGGTGGTTGGTTGCAAGTTTTTAGTTATTTTCTTTTTGAACCACCTTTTGTCTTGCCGGACGCGGTGGTTCTTTTACGTTTATTATTACTTTTAACTAACTTATTTGCATAAGCAGTTGCATAAGTTGTTACGAATACTGTAATGAATAGCTTCGTAGCATCTTGTAATAATTGAAGTAAAAAATCCATATCGGTTACACCTCCTTTCCCTCTTTAATTAAGAGAAAGAAAGGGTGCAACCTCCCACCGCACGTCTTCAGTTACTATCTACATTATACCATAACCCCTACTGTATTAGGATATTATTAAATTAACCCTTTTAATTTTGATAGTAGCTTTAAAGCTTTAAATTTGAAAAAGAAGTTTCTTAGTATGTAGACTAATATCAAATATTAGTTAGTTTACTATAATATAAATATGTAAATTTAAAGTTTTCTTTTTCGTAATGTATTTTCTATGTTTTATATCAAATTACTTTCTTCTATTGAACGCCTCTCATACTATTAAGTAAACAATACCTTATTTTCCAAAAATATCAATATTATAGATTGTGAAACTTTTTCTCTTATAATCAGTTCCTTTTTTTGTAATAACAGCAATTTTGACTGAACAAAAAAAAAAAAAAAAAAAAACGACCTCTCAAATTCGCTTGTAAACGTCATTGGCGTTTCAGGCAATGCAATTAGACCTGATGGTTTATAAATTTATTAAAAACAAAAATAGACCCCTTATAACGTTTTTTGTTTTTTTAGGGGTCTATTCTCTCTGGAATTTCTATTCTTCTATGTCTTCTTTTACTTCTGCGGTTAAAATGTCTTCAGCAAACTTCTTGTAGCCATTATACCCTTTCTTTTCGGCCTTTTTCTTTATTGCTTCTAATACCTTTTCATCAAGGTATAAACTTAAATGCTGCTTTTTTTCTTTCGACTCCTCTTTTGATCTATTTTCAATTCTTTCTTTGAAAATCTCCAAATCCGATTTTAAGTATAATCGTTCAGTAGATTTCCCTTTAGCAATCTCTTTAAAAGGCAATATCCCATCTTTTGCTGCATTATGAACGTATGTCTTAGATTTGTTTAGAAATTCAGCAGCTTCTTTTAATGTTAAACAATCTTTGTATAATTCCTCTAGCTTTTTTACATCCTCTTTTTCAAAGCAATATCCCCCATCTGCTTTCCAGGTATCTAGATTGATAGGTTCGATGTGTTTATACTTAATTAAATAACCTAATTGATTTTTTGTTAAACCTACCCGATCGCATACCTCTTCTAAAGATAAATAGCTCATATCTCACCTCATCCGAAACTTTCATTCTAGCTGTTCTTTAAATTTTCTTAGTTGATACTTTGTTAAACCTGTTTCTTTTACTACATCTTTGATTGAGTACTCCTTATACTGCAGATATTTAAATGGATTTTCCATATAACGTTCTCGTACCTTATTAAATGTACTCTTTTTCGACAAAGAATTCAATTGATCTCCTTTCTCTCGGATGGAATCGAAAATGGGACAACCTTTGCAATGTTTGTAGTTTCTTTGTTTTGCCTGTTCTTGCTCATCTGTACAATTCACTGATAGATTGTTCAGAGGGCAAATTGAACAATGTGTATCTTCTAAATTATGGATTTCTTGTAAAATTTTTCGACGAAGATGAGTCAAAAAAATCTCCTCCTACCGCATTTGGATTGAAATGTACAAAAAAACGAGTTTAACATTTCCATTATATATCTTCTAAACAGAAACATTAAATTTTAAGGTAAAAATATTATTTTAATCATTTAAGTTTATACCACGGTAAATATTCTATTTATTGTGGTATAATTAGAATCATAAAAATTTATATAAAAATATTTATTTAATATTTCATTCCATAAAAGGTTGTGTTTAGATTTGAATATTATAAATTACGAACATAATAACCAAATTGTAAAATCAAAAACAGATTTTTTTGATAGCAGTCATTTTGAAAAAATTATGGGTTTGGGTATCCGTAATATTGACTACTCTCAATTAAGTGAAGAATCATTAGTTTATTTATTTTTACACGACGAGCCTTCTTTAACGAAAAAAAGAAGTGAGCGAACAAAACAACAGTATCTGCACGATCTTTCTCATTTTCTTTGTTATATAAAAGAAACAATCGGAACCATCCAGGAGTTATCCCATAATGAGATGGAAATCTACTTCTATGAATTAAGTAAGAAATATGCTGCCACTACATTACGTAAAAAGAAAACAGTAGTTCAGCAGTTTTTAAAATATGTGTACGATAACAACGGACTCTCAGAAAACTTTAGTATTCGCCTAAAAAAAGTATCCGTAAAAAAAGAAGAGCTAGTCAATCGTGACCTTTATCCGGAAGAAGTTACCCAGATATTAGATGAACTGAAAAAATCCAACTATTTTGTTTACACTGCTTTTTTCCTGTTAACTACAACAGGACTACGAATCGAAGAAATCGCAACTGCAAAATGGGCAGATTTGGTCTTTCATTCATCTTTAAGTGCCTATCTACTTCGTGTTGTTGGTAAAGGGAATAAAAGTAGGGAAGTTCGCATCTTTGAAGATACATTGGATGCTTTATGCCATGTTCGAAGTTTGCGTAAACAAACAACGGAACTAGACGCTTCGAGTACCTCCGCTTTTCTCCCTAAAGCTGATGGAACAAATTATCGTGCAGACTATCTATCTTCAGTTGTGGCAAAAAAATAGAAGAAATAAATTTAGACTTTCTGCGCTACCGACAGGATAGAATTACTCCTCACACTTGTAGGCATTTTATGGCTAATTACTTAATGGAAAAAGGTGTTGAACTCAAAAAAATAAGGGACTATTTAGGGCATGAATCTATCATGACGACGGAACGTTATTTAAGAGAGCGTACAAGACGTCAAAACTTGGCCACAATAGATATAGGAAATTCATTATTTTAGTAAGTATATATAATAGGAAGAAACTCGATTTCTATAATCAGTTTCTTTCTATTTTTTTATTTTCCTGAGAAAATAGCATACTAAACCACCAAAACAGACTTATTATTACAAATTTATATTATTTTTGACTTATTATAAGTCAATATGATACAATGTATCCTTTTTGCTTTAAACTATCCTTATAAATTAAGAAGGATAAGGTGATGATATGTCTCATCTAAGCAAACGACTTGCTGAGTTACGGAAAAAGCAGGGATATACTCAATTTGATGTAGCATATCGCCTAAATATCGCTCGTACTACCTATGCAAATTGGGAGTATGGAAAAGCTGATCCCGATGCAGATTCTATTATGAATCTAGCTGAAATATATAATGTCTCCATAGATGAATTATTTGGGCGAAATGCACCCCTCGAAAGTAAATTAGAACAAATTAAAGTAGCAATATCCGACCTACCTCTGCAAAAACAGCAAGAAGTATTAGAGCTTATTATTGATTACACCTATTTCATAAAAAAGCATTTTACCAAATGAATGTAAAATTATTTTTGAGTAATTTTTATATGATACGTGAGTTAAATGCACTTGTGTAATATTAGCCTGTAAAAAAGAGCTAAATTTTTTAATGCCCCGCCCTCACGGAATAATCTTTGGAAACCTTTGTGTTATCAGTAGATTTGATAACACAAAGGTTTTTGCAACTTTACCAACAATATAGTTTAAAATTTTGATTTCGTATTAGCTATCAGTTTGTGAATCATTCACAAACTTTTCCTGTATTTCGGATTTGATATTTAGGAAATATCCCTAAAAACAACGAATGCGATTGCCTCCTATGAGACAATCGCATTCTAATTATTTAAAGGTTAACCCATTCCACCACCGGGATCTCCCATTCTAGCTAATAAATGTTCTGAATCTTTTTCAACTAAATTGTTTGGTTGCTCTTTACTACCTGCAGCAGTATAAATAATTCCTGCCGTTAAAACGATACTTGTTATTACAAATAATAATTTCTTCATATAGCACCACCCTCATATATTATACCATTTTTATTAAATTCTACTACTATTTTTTTAGGGAATTTGCTATAGAACCTGTTACCAACACACTCATATAGCGCAATTGACTTTTCAATTAAAGTAATATCATTCTTTGCTATGCCTAAAATACAATATTGCATTGGACTTAAAAATCTATTCTTCTTCTCTAGATTCTTAAGAATATCAATTGCATTTTGATAGTTCCCCTTAACAATCTCTAAAAATGACTCTTCAGCAGGATGATATATTTTTATATTCTCCAATTCTTGCCTATTAACTAGCTTAATAAAAGCATATGTATTAAGAATTGACTGCTTTCTTTGAAATTCCCTTTCAAAATTACATGGCTCTAATTGTTCTAGAGATTTATTTATATACCTGGATGCACGCTCATAGCATTCAAAGGTATAAGACTCTGCTAAATATACAAGTGCAGATGCTCTTAAAAGATGAAAACACCCTTCAGGATCTTCTAAATCTAGAATCTCCTCACATAAATGCCTAGACTTTTCGAGATCATCTTGCACCAGGTACGCATATGCTAAACCTTCTTTAAGCCTGCCTAAGTAAGATGTTCTAATAAAACTATCAGTTATCGCATTAACGTCTGGTAATAACACCTCAGCATACTCGAATAAAGAATTATATTTTTCTAAATCATACATAGTATAGTATGTTAATATGCCGTATAAAACCTTCATCTCTTTTGTCTTAATTACTTTTTTACCCTTTCGATCTTCCAGTTTAGCTAACAATTCTTGCTTTTTAATACTGCCACTATTTCTAAGCCATACTAATTCATATACATAAGCCCATTCTCTATTCATTGCGAGTGAAGACTTGCTTTCTTGATCCACTACTTGCTTAAGAAGTGATAAATCACCTTTTGCATTTGCATATTCCATGGAAATCCTTAAGTTCTTCTTGCTTGTTGTGACAGAACAGAAGGTATGTAACATCTTTCTTTGTTTATTAATATCACCGGCATACAATAGCTTCAATAATCTAATTACATTCCAAAATCCAAATTGACTTTTCCCCGTTAAATTCTTCGAAAGTGTTCCTGAAGAAATGCCAATTATTTTAGCGATATCCTCTTGATTTTTCCTTTGGAAATCAATCTCATCAATAATTTTACTCAAGAATTTATTTAATGTATGTTCTGAAATTTTATCTTTTCTCTTAAGTGTTTCATTCATAATATTTTCCCTTCTAAAAAACAAGAATTCCCCAATATCCCTCAGTATATTTATAACATCCAATATCGTTATATTCGATTCTAATATAATTATATCGAAAAAAATGTCGTTTTTTGTCGATATTAAAAGATAATTAAATATGCAATTCTGCATAATTGCAAAAAAAGGACTCGTTATATTCGAATCCTTTTTTTTTGCTTATTTCTTCACTTCAGCCCATTTATAGTTAAATTCCCCGCCAAAATCATTCGTCACAATACCTTTTATAGAAGAACGCTGTAAGTATGATCTGCCTGATTGATAAAATGGTGCGACTGCTCCATCCTCTAATAATATTTTCTCAGCTCGTTTCATTGCCTCCCAACGTGCATTTTCATTACCAGCTAAGTCTGTTTTCACTTGATGAATGAGTTCATCATATTGCTTATTTGAATACTTATCAAAATTATATGTACTATCTGTCGTAAATAAATCTAAAAATGTAATTGGATCAGGAATATCGGGTCCCCATACATCCACACCTAAATCATAATCACTATTCAGCAGCAACTGAATTTGCTGTTTGCGTGGCTCCGGTTTAACATGAACCGTTAGTCCCTCTAAATTCTTTTCTAGTTCACCTTTTAAATACTCCGCATTTTTCTTGGCTATTGCATTATCACTCGTGAGCAATTCGAGTGTTACTTGTTCTTTTCCAAGTTCTTGTTTTGCCTTCTTCCAGTTTTCCTTGGCCGCCTTCACATCATCTTTTACTAATACTCCATTCTCTTTCCTGAAGTCTTTTCCATTCGATCCTTTAGCAAACTGAGCGGGTATAAAACCATCCGCAGGAAGAGATCCATTATTTAACACTGTATCAACAAAAGCTTTCTTATTCATCGCCTGACTAATTGCCAAACGGACATGTTTATTTTTTAATACTTCATTTTTTTGATTCATACGTAAAAACTGCATAGTTACTTCAGGTCGCTCTTTGAAATCAGAACTGTTTCTATATTTATCTACAAACTCACCTGTTAGTCCTACACGGTCAATTTGACCCGCTTCATATAAATTAATTTCTGTTGACTTATCTTTCACAATATCAAAGTTAATTTCGTCTAATTTCACTGTTTTAGTATCCCAATAATTCGGATTTTTTTTCAATTGAAAACCTTGTTCATGCTTCCAATTATCCAATGTAAACGCGCCGTTATAGACCAATTGATTTGCTTCTAAGCCATACTGCTTTCCTTGTGATTCAAAATACTTCTCGTTAATAGGTAAAAATGTTGCAAACGTTGTCAAATCAATGAAATAAGGGACAGGCTGCTCTAATTGTATTTCTAATGTTTGATCATCTATTGCTTTTACCCCTAGCTGATCAATAGGTAACTCTTTACTATTAATTTTCTTTGCATTCTTAATATCAAAGAATAAAAACGCATATTCTGCCGCTGTATCAGGATTCACAGCACGTTTCCAAGAGTATACGAAGTCTGCAGCTGTTACAGGGGTTCCATTTGACCATTTGGAATCTCTTAGATGAAATGTGTATGTTTTCTTATTGTCACTCACTTCATATGATTTTGCTACACCAGGAATTACTTTGTTATCTTCTCCTAGTATGTACAGGCCTTCAAATACATTCCGCATTACATTCATTGATTCACTATCCGTTGCCTTCGTTACATCCATTGTTGGGATCTCCGCTATATACGGTAAATGAATGGACTGTTTTGTTTCATTCTTGTTAGTTGCTTTTGCATTATTTTTTGTCTCATTTTCTTCACTACTACAAGCTGTTAGTAGCAGACTCGTTCCTATAATAGCAGCTACAACTGATCTAACTCTTTTAAACATCTTACTTTCTTCCTCTCTATATGGACGGTTTATTTAATTAGATTATCTTTATATTTCACTGTAAGGAATATAAAAATATATAATTCATTCTCTAAAAGTATTCAGTTTCCTTTTAGCATCATATACGCCATACCTAAACATTAAACCTCTTATCACTTTACCATTAAAACCGTAGCATTCTAGAGATTATTGTGTCAATCACTAAATTTATTTTAAATTTGATATTATTCTTTTCAAAAAAATATGTGAGAGACAAATAGCGCATATTGTATTTTGGGGTAACTTGTTACTTATAATTACATACTATAATACGTAACCTTCAAATACAAAAACAGTATAGTCTCGGTCGTAAAAGCACTTGCGGAAACAGTATAGTCTCGGTCGTAAAAGCACTTGCGGAAACAGGTGCTTTTACTGTGTAACATTTTAGTAGGGACAAGCATATAGTAAAGTATGGGACAACCTCCGTTGTTTCATATTCACTCATGATTAACTCCTTACCAGATTAAGAGCATCTATTAGCGTAGGTGCTCTCTTTTTAATATGTACTACACTTTGTTTGTAAAATGTACTATTCAAAGTCCAAAAGAAAAGCCATCAATATAGATGGCTTTCCTTAATTATATGCAATAGGAAGAACGAATTTACTTAACTAGTTGTTGTTGGATTTGCTTAATTAAAAGTTCAGCCCCTTCAGGACTCAAAACAATTTGACCATTTGCCAATGATATATTTTTTTCTGAGATATCACCAGTTATTGCACAAGCATCATAAGTTTTGTATTTCTGTAAAATAATCTTTTCTTCTTCTACAAATATTTCTATAGGATCTTTTTCTGCAATTCCTAACGTCCTTCTTAACTCTTTTGGAAGAACAATTCGCCCTAATTCATCTATTTTTCGTGTAACACCTGTTGATTTCATGTTTATACCACCTTATATTTTTTCTATCTAATAATCACATATGAACAAGCGTATTTAAAGATTTTTTTGGTATCCTCTGCATGTAATAGTATAATTATATCTCTAAATTCCTTTTTCGTCTTTTATCTTGTTTTTTCTTTCTTTAGAATTTAGCGTAAGTCATTATTTTTTCTAGCTCACTTTGTACGCGTTATAACTTGTGGTATAACGTTATTTATCCCTATATATATATTCCTTTTTACAATTAAATTGTTAGGGTTTCAATAGTAATGCTATTATATATCTAAGAATAAGTTATTTCCGTTTTATTAAGTAAAGGAGCGATTACTGTTGAAAATGACAAAAGGAGATGCAATACTTCGCTTACTGACAGAAATTAAATTAGAACTGAAAGAAACAAAAGAGGCTATTGAAAAACTAGATGAGAGAATAGCTAAAATAGAAAAGCAAACACTTCCAACAAATATATCTAAACCTGATCTAAATACTCGAAAAGAAAAAGATTGGAAATATCCTTCTAAGATGAAATGAATCAGATGGATATTTCTCTTTTAGAATATATGGAAACAAGTAGAACATAAAGAATAGGTACTTTTAATAACGAAATTAATATATATAGATATAATTCGTGTGATGAATACATTTTAATTTCTTACTACCCTACAAAAATTATCTCCTAGCTCTTACTAAGGCTTTTTCTATGCACACTATAAATTGCATCTTGAGTACACACACGTTATAATAGTCACCAAATTACATATAACGAGGTGCAAAAAATGAATAAGACAGAATTAGTAAAAACAGTAGGAGAAAAAGCAGTACTTACACAAAAAGATGCAGCTGCAGCAACACAAGCTGTATTAGATACGATAACAAGTGCTCTAGCCAACGAAGAGAAAGTACAAATTCTTGGATTTGGTACATTCGAAGTACGTGAAAGATCTGCACGTACAGGACGTAACCCACAAACAGGTGAAGAAATGCAAATTGCAGCTTCAAAGGCACCTGCTTTTAAAGCAGGAAAAGAATTAAAAGAGGCAGTGAAATAATTACACATAGTCCAAAGGGTTTGATATTCATATCAGCCCTTTTTCAATATCTTTGTTGCTCATAAAATAGAAAAGTATTCTAAATAGTTATTAGTATGCTGTTTTCTACCAATTTATAAAAAAGGGTTATTCATATTGAGTAGCCCTTTTTACTATTTTCACGAAAATAAGTACATCCACTAATGAATGTACTCACTTCCAAAATTTCCACCAGATTTTTTTTCTTGCTGCCGCTATTTCTTCCTGTGCTAATACAATAGTACGTTTTGCTTCTTGAATCTCTCTGACCATCTTCATAAGATTATCATCCCTTTGCTCTAACCTCTTTTCTATCCTTTCTTCACGTTCCTTCCGATCTTTCATATCCTCTTCGATCAATTTATTTCTTTCATCCATACGATCACCTAGTCTCTTTTCCATTTCTAAAAGTTTTTCTTGCTGTATCTTATTAATTTCTTCTATCATAGCGCTATATTGTTGTTGGAATTGATACTGCATTTGATAAGGAGCTGAATCTACTCTCTGGGATTCCTCTTTCATATTATCGATTCCAAACTGCTTCGCAATCTTTTTTGCAGCTTTTTCTAAAGTCATACCCTTCACGTTCAAGGACATCCGAATACTTTCTAAGTGTGCTACCACTTACCCCTAAACGAGTATATACTTCACTGCTGGTATATACTACCTCTGCTTCTGACATAGCGCTACGCCACCTCCTATAAGGGGAATTCCATATCAAATCTCTAATACCTCTTAATATTCATCGACGAAGCTCGCGCGGTCCTTGCTATGTTTTGTCGAAATAAAAGAATTTAAAAATAAATAAATTTTTTGGATTTTCACTAAAAAAATAAAGTCGGGCTGAGTATAATGACCAACATGCAGAAAAAAAGAGGATATACTATGAAAAAGAAAAAGGCACATAAGGAGGTACCGCCAGCATTTCGGAATAAAACCACGCTAAACAAAAAATAAAATAAGCCATCCATTTGGACAGCTCATTTACATAATTATCGATTTTTATTTATCACAGATTACATATACTTTAGATTAATTTCTCTGTAGCAATTTTAATGTTCTATACATTGAATCAAAGAAATGATGAATATCTTCTTTTTCAATTACCCAATCGCAACTCGCATCATCAGTTAAATCTGCGCGCGTTTTTCGCCAAGGGTACTCCATATGTGTTAAGTCTTCTAAAAATTTCGCTTCAAATTTACTATATTTATCCCATATCCAATGTAATATACTCAACTGATCAGATGTTAAACCTAAATCATGGATAGATACATTAAAATCTTTATCAATTCTTTTCGAACCATATGATTTATAGCGATGGTATAAATCAGGAATTACCGGACCATGTTGCCATGCTTGAAAATTATCTTCAAATAAATCGTGTCCAGTGAAAGCGTGGCTCCATCCCTGAGCAAAATACATTAATTTCTGAAGTTTTAAAGGAGAAACTCTTAAATCGTCTTCATCTTTCTCATTAAATTCTTGCCCTTTTATAATAAAAAACTTCTCTACTGATTCTGTAGAAGTCATTTGCCATTCATCATCTATATTTTCTATATTTAATAAAGTAAGCCTATCATCTAATCCCTTTAATAACTCACCCGATTTTATTGTATCTAATAAAAAAGATAACCTTTCTTCAAGTGCTTTTTTAGGTTTATCTTCAAGTTCATCACGATAATTATCAAATGCTCGTTTCATCGCGCGTGGATCTAAATATGTTTTAAAATGAGTATCATGTTTTTTCGTCTGTAAACTTCCATGTTCATATCGAGAGATAGTAGCCGGGCTCCACCCAATTAATTTGGCCATTACACGCGTACTAACCTGATAAAGTTCCTTACGAACATAATAAAAATCTTCTGCTTTTAGCATATCTTTCTTTTCCTGATATTTACGATAAATCTTATTATAGTTTCTATCTGTTAATTCATCGTTATCTGTGTACTGTCCACATTTAGTACACTCATAACGTTCAGCATCATATATGATAGTTTCGCCATGCAATTCAACTTTATCTTTAACAATTTTATGTTCAACTGGAGTTCGTTCAAAACAATGAACACAGAATTTTAATTGTAACGTCATATCTTTTTCCTCCTGTTTTTCATGCCCCCTCATGATTCCTTGAGGGGGTATGTGATTGTACGATCTGGTTCATGAAAAGAAACACAACAGGTAAAAGGACCATCACTGTCTTCAATAAAACTAAACTTAATATAAACTTCCATCGTTTTATTTCCAGTAACAATCTTTCCAAATTCCCACATATCACTACTTCGCAATCGTGGGGGAACATTACTGCTACCATTTGGATTAGGTCCCCTGTAATAATCTTCATAAGTTAGTTCTTCTTCAACAATCCGTCTTACATCTGCAGGTCTAAATCCTAATTCCAACAAAGTGGCTTCATTCTTATCTCTTTGTGCTAAAAGGATAAAATGGTCATTTCCCCGATTAATGCAATCAACAATCTTCTTTAAAATATCTTCAACTTGGGCCTGTGTAGCTCCGTTGAATGCTGCCAATAAAACCACATCCAATATTAAGACTAGTGTTCTCAGTCATAAAATAATTTATTCAAGGATAACACTTTTTGTTATCTGTTAATAACATTTTATCATAAATTATAAACATTTGATATAAAAACAGAGCAAAACAATAAAAAATAACTACTTCATTTTTTCGTTCTATGGACCTATACATTTTATATACATCTCTATTATGGCGCGGTTTTAGGTTTCTGTTTTTAGTAACTTAATAGTAAGCCACCATTATCATTGAAAACCCAGCCAGTTTATAATAAACCATACATGAAAATTTTATAAATGTATGGGGGAATTTTGGGAGATGAT
>NZ_JBPWAP010000071.1:0-21350 GCF_051776705.1 Bacillus cereus group sp. BceL291
TATGTCAGAAGCAGAGGTAGTATATACCAGCAGTGAAGTATATACTCGTTTAGGGGTAAGTGGTAGCACACTTAGAAAGTATTCGGATGTCCTTGAACGTGAAGGGTATGATGTAAGAAAAAATAATCGAGGGAGAAGGGAATATTCAGAGTTTGATGTTGTACTTATTGAACAGTTAGTAGAGTTGAGTAAGCAAGATGGTCTGACTTTAGAAAAAGCTGCAAAAAGGATTGCGAAGCAGTTTGGAATCCATAATATGAAAGAGGAGTCCCAGGGATTAGATTCAGTTCCTTATCAAATACAATATCAATTCCAACAACAATATAGCGCTATGATAGAAGAAATTAATAAGGTGCAGCAAGCAAAAATTTTAGAAATGGAAAAGAGACTAGGTGATCGTATGGATCAAAGAAATAAATTAATAGAAGAAGACATTAAAGAAAGAAATAAATTAATAAGAGAAGATATGGAAGATCGGATGGAACGAGAAGAAAGGATAGAAAAGAGGTTAGAACTAAGGGACGATAATCTTATGAAGATGGTCAGGGAGATTCAAGATGCAAAACGTACTATTATATTAGCCCAGGAAGAAATAGCAGCAGCGAAAAAGAAATCTTGGTGGAAGTTTTGGAAGTAAGTACATTCATTAGTGGGTGTACTTATTTTTGTGAAATTAACATGAAATTAAATAATAATGGAAGATTATCAGTTAAAAGTTCAATACAACATACTATATAACTGCAAATGAAACTTATGTATAAGTGCAATAGTAAAAAGGGCTGATATGAATATCAAACCCTTTGGACTATGTGTAATTATTTCACTGCCTCTTTTAATTCTTTTCCTGCTTTAAAAGCAGGTGCCTTTGAAGCTGCAATTTGCATTTCTTCACCTGTTTGTGGGTTACGCCCTGTACGTGCAGATCTTTCACGTACTTCGAATGTACCAAATCCAAGAATTTGTACTTTCTCTTCGTTGGCTAGAGCACTTGTTATCGTATCTAATACAGCTTGTGTTGCTGCAGCTGCATCTTTTTGTGTAAGTACTGCTTTTTCTCCTACTGTTTTTATTAATTCTGTCTTATTCATTTTTTGCACCTCGTTATGTGTAATTTGGTGACTATTATAACGTGTGTGTACACAAGATGCAATTAATACTGTGCATAGAAAAAGCCCTAGCAAGAGCTAGGGGACAACTTTTGTATGGTAGTAAGAAAGAAAATCATGTTCATCGTACAAACTATATTGTACATCTTAATTAAATGATGAAAGATACCTTTTCTAGGCGTTCTGCTTGTTTCCACATATTTTTAAATGAAAAATATCCCTCTTATTCATTTCATCTTAGAAGGATATTTCCAATCTTTTTCTTTTCGAGTATTTAAATTGTGTTTAGATGCATTTGTTGGAAGTGTTTGCTTTTCTATTTTAGCTATTCTCTCATCCAGCTTTTCAATAGCTTCTTTTGTTTCTTTCAGTTCTAATTTGATTTCTGTCAGTAAGCGAAGTATTGCATCTCCTTTTGTCATTTTCAACAGTAATCGCTCCTTTATTTGATAAAACGGAAATAACTTATTCATAGATATATAATAGCATTTCTATAGAATCTCTAACAATTTAATTACAAAAAGGAATATATATACAGGAAGAAAAAATGTTATACCACAGATTATAACGCATACAAAGTGAGCTAGAAAAAATAATGACTTACGCTAGATTATAAAGAAAGAAAAAACAAGATAAAAGACGAAAAAGGAATTTAGAGATATAATTAAACTATTACATGCAGAGGATGCTAGAAAAAACATTAAATTCGCTTGTTCATATATGATTATTAGATAAAAAAATATAAGGTGGTATAAACATGAAATCAACTGGTGTTACACGAAAAATAGATGAATTAGGGCGAATTGTTCTTCCGAAAGAGTTAAGAAGAACGTTAGGAATTGCAGAAAAAGATCCTATAGAAATATTTGTAGAAGAAGAAAAGATCATTTTACAGAAATACAAAACTTATGATGCTTGTGCAATAACTGGTGATATTTCAGAAAAAAATATATCATTGGCAAATGGTCAAATCGTTTTAAGTCCTGAAGGGGCGGAACTTTTAATTACACAACTCCAGCAACAATTAGTTAAGTAAGTTCATTCTTCTTATTGCATGTAATTAAGAACAGACATCTAGACGTACCCCCAACAAAGCGCAAATTTTGTACGCTAAGCAAAAAAATAATAAGCTGTCCACTTGGACAGCTTATTTACATAATTATCGTTAGCGGAAGTAATATATTGATAGGTGCAACAACAATTACAAATCTTTTATATGTTTTCTAATATCTGCGGCTATTTTGGTAGGGTCATTAATCTCAAAAAAGACATATTTATATTTTTCATGACATTCTAATTCAATCATTACGAGAGGGACTCTATTTTCATAAGAGAGAAAGTACCATTCGTCAGCATATTTAAAACTTCCTTCAATAATATTGAGAGAGGAAATTGATGTTCCAGGCATACGAAGCATCCATTGTGGAGCATCAAAATAGTCAACATACACATTCTTAATCGTGTTATAAGGCATTTTTAATTTTAGTTTTAATGCAAGTAATCCTGTTATCCCATTTAGTTTTAGAATCACACCTTCATTATCAAACAGTATTTCTTTCCCCATAATTTTCCCACTTTCTCTCATGAAATAAAACGCCATAGCAAAACACTTCTGTTTGGAGGTAAGGTCAATCTTTGTTTTGTTTTTCTAACAGTTGAATAACTTTATCTAACTTTTGCTCAATTGGATCTTGTTTTTTGTGATTATTGTTACGCTGAATTATACGTATAATTCCTCCAAATAGCGCACCAATGATTATTGCAATAATGATGCAAGAAATAGTGGTTTCTAAAGGCATTATTTAGCCCCCTTTTTTCCTTATTGTACCATTTAGAAGGACTAATATGTGTTGTGATTTGATTTGTATATTGTATACAAGTTAAGTTAACATAACGTCCTATTATCGGTAGAGAGGGAAAATAAGAAACCTAATTTCACAAGGAAGTCTTCTTTTTCTGTTCTATGGAGCTATGCTTTTTTTACATTCCTATCCTAGTGCGGTTTTAGGGATATTATTCGTTACTGGATTAGCACAAAAACTGTATAAAATCTTGCACGCTCTTAGCGTGGGAGACCAAAAATTCTGGTGGTACCTGTTAGCGTATGAAATTCATGTTTTGTTAACAAGATTCCTATATATAAATGTCTTTTCTTTGTGACATTGAATAGTACATTTTACAAACAAACTTTATTACATATTAAAAAGAGAGCACCTATGCTAATAGATGCTCTTAATCTGTTAAGGAGTTAATCATGAGTGAATATGAAACAACGGAGGGTTGTCCCATACTTTACTATATGCTTGTTCCTACTAGAATGTTACACAGTAAAAGCACCTGTTTCCGCAGGTGCTTTTACGACGGAGACTATACTGTTTTATAGTATGTGAGCATAAATAAAAAGTTACACAAAAGTATAATATGCACTATTTTTCTCTCGCATATTTTTTTGAAAAGAATAATACCAAATATAAAATAAATTTAGTGATTGACACAATAATCTCTAGAATGCTACGGTTTTAATGGTAAAGTGATAAGAGGTTTAATGTTTAGGTATTACGTATATGATGTTAAAAGGCAACAGAATACTTTTAGAGAAAGAAAGTAAGATGTCAAAAAGAGTTAGATCAGTTGTAGCTGCTATTATAGGAAAGAGTCTGCTACTAACAGCTTGTAGTAGTGAAGAAAAAGAGACAAAAAATAATGCAAAAGCAACTAACAAGAATGAAACAAAACAGTCCATTCATTTACCGTATATAGCGGAGACCCAACAATGAATGTAATGTGGAATGTGTTTGAAGGTCTGTACATACTAGGGGAAGATATCAAAGTAATTTCTGGTGTGGCAAAATCGTATGAAGTAAGTGAAGAAAAAAACATACACATTCCATCTAAGAGATTCCAAATGGTCAAATGGAACACCTGTAACAGCTGCAGACTTTGTATTCTCCTGGAAACACTTATCTTTTATCTTGTATTTTGAACTACAACATATATGGATAGAAATATAGTAATAACTATGTATTTCTTATGTAAAGGTGTTATTCCAAAAGACAAGATATTTATTTTGATATATCCAATTAAATACAGAATATTCCTGGTTTAAAATAGAAATTACGAAGACAATATCCTATAATGATACTATAAGATACAAAGGAAAACTTACTAAAAATAACTACATTGAGGTCGATAAAATGCCATTTAAGTTATGGATTAGTCGAGAAGAAGAAGTAGAAATTCCTGGTTTTACGAGCCGTGAAGAAGCAAGAAAATACTTTAAAGAGAAGTACGAAGAGGCCTTCCAGCTTTCTGAATCTTTCAAGATGGATGGTGAACAAGTATATTCCTATATGTATATTGTAGATAGGGAGAAATTTAATGAAATACAAGAGTATATGGAAACGCATAATACTTGTTTTATTAATTCTGAAGACCCTAAAATTAAAGGATTCATGGAATCATACCAATCAATTCTGATTTTCGAAGACAGGAGATTAAGTATTACCCATTAAAAATAAATCTTCGAGGTGAGCGTAAAAAGGAAATATAAAAAAATAATTAATTGTAAAACTTGAAGAGCTTTCTCTCAAATTTATTATATAAAGAAAGTAAAAGAGCCACAATCCCTAATGGCTGAGATTAGGGCTCTTTTAAGATGCAAGAAGAAGACACAAGAGAAAATTACAGTGACAAGGTATTTATACCTAGAAGAGACTTGACACTGTTACGTTCTTTTTAAAAGTATAACATAAATGAATTTTAATGAGAAATAGCAAAAAACAAACTAGTTGCGAGATTTATAGTGAATAAATTACAAAAAAACAATTCTACCATACAAGAATTGGTTTTTTGTAATAACATAGCCTAAAGGAGATTCGACTCTTTTTCTTAGTATAACCCAAAATAAAATTCAAAATAATTAAATTGCAAGAAGTGATTTATTATTAGATATTTATGAGATATCAATAATATAGAAGTAAAATATATGAAAATAGATAAGAATTCTCTCGACTACGCAAAAAATATTACTAGCGACGATGGGACTTTGAAAATGTGGAAAGGTCATAAACTTAATATTGTTCTATTACCTAAAAAAACAAAAATTCGGGTTAGAAGCTGCAGTCATTTAGGGAAAACAGAACTTGTTTTAATAGATTTATCTATCTCATTAAACATGAAGGACAAATAAAGTAGTTGAGATATAGCAGTCAAAGTTTCAATTGTTATTGTTTGGTACGGATGAGTGTTGAATTAGTGTTAGAACGAATTGGATTTTGGAAAACAAGCAACACAGGCTGTGCACTACCTGAATGGTTGAAAGAATTTTATCTAATAGAGGATCAATTAGGAGGTATGTATCCACTTTCATTATGGGATAGATTCATTTTACATATAAAAAATTTCAAAATATTGATTGCAAGAAAATAGTATTTATATGTTAATCAAAAATTAATAATGCACTATTATTAAATTCAAAAAGCCCTGACTAGGGGAGCAGGACCTTCTGAAAGGGAATGTTATATAGTTGACCAACAATGTTAGTCACAGGGTTACCTGCAGATTCCCATAATTGGAATTTAAATTCCATCGATAAAGGTTGATAAATAAAATAACTCATCTTTCATTTTTTTATTTACATATTTATCAATATTCTATAATGTGTATTTAAAATCTATTTGTTCTAACGAAACAACCATGTTTTATGAAAATTTATTAGATGTAGAATAACATTTGAATAGAGATACGTATAGTAAATGTACTCTTTTCATAATAGGCGATGGAGTTCGCCATAACCGCTATATATAGCTAATGACTCCTACTGATAAACGAGGCTTTTTCATGTTTATCAGTAGGAGTCATTTTTTTGTATATCACACATAAGTAAATGAATAAGGAGTGAATATTTTAATGGAATTTAAAAAGAAAAAAACAACGTTCGGTAGGTTTTTATATAAACACGAGATAGAGGAAGAATGGCTTATGAAAAAAACAGGAATCGGAAAAAAGATAATTGATGATTTAATAAGTAACCCGAACAAATTTCCCTCAAGAAATAATAAACGGAAGATCATAAAAGTGTTACATAAATTCAATCCTCTAATTAAATCTAACGATTTTTGGAATTGATAAAAAGGGAAACTATATTGGAATGTACTTTACTCGCTCTAAATATAGTTACTAAGGCTTATTGCTGCTCTTTGTTAGTCAATCGTTTATAAGTTTTATATGCCGCTCCTGCAGCTATGAAAAAACCAATCACAAAAAATGTTGAACCTCCTAGTGTAAACAAATTACCTATATAATTTTCGTGAGCTTCTTTTACTTTAGGATTCATCAAAAATCTACTCCTTTCTCCAATTTTTTGACAAAAAAACAGACTCCTACCAGTAAATTTCTACTGGTAGGAGTCATTAGCTAAGTAGCGGTTATGGCGAACTCCATCGCCTATTCAATTCATGTAATTGAAAATAAGAGATTTTTCATACATATGGCGAACTTTCTAAACATTGATTAGTACCATTTAATATATTTAAAAACCTTAAAGCAACATTCTCCCCTGATATATACCTATTCCGAATGTAAGTCCAATGTGCCCATTTTGTTTTCCTACAGTCTTTTATTAAAACGCGGAACGGTGATGGTGCCAATTAGTGTATAGATATAAGATAACAGGCTTATAGCAAAAAGCAGCACTGAAATTACTGAAAATTACTCTGTACACAGGTGAAAATCTTATGTTAGCAAAGTTTAGTAATTAATCATGGGTGTATACATTAATTTTTAAAGAGATGAAAAAAAATAATTCTTTAGTTTACTTATTTGCTAATGTTTCAATGAAAGTATTTCAAAAAGTTGAATAAATATATTGTGAAAGGTACGCTACCATTCTAAATGGAAATAATATCAAACTTCGATAAAAGAGGGATATGTATCATGAGGTTTCTTGAAATTATACAGCAGAGTTTTAATTCTTCACAAATATATAATCAACAGGAGCTTATACAGGCTGTCCAAACTTAGCTTATCACCAAGCGGTTGCTCAATTATTAATAAAATTAACAATCGTTACCGCAATTGCTTGTGAAATGGCGGTAACGATTGGCGCTGACTCTTATCTATATGTTCAAGAAAAGCTTGCAGAGCTTATTATGCAAATCGGAACGATCAGGGCTCTTGTACTCTCTTTAGAAAGAGCAGGGAAGTTAGATGAACATAAAACATATTTACCTAATTTTAAATACATTGAAACAGCAAGAAATTTTACAACTTATTGGAGCTGGAGGCTTCATACAATTACCTTCTAGTGTGGAGGATTTTCAAAGTCCGCTATCACACCTATTAGAGAGATATTTTAAAGGAGCTAATATTTCCGCAGAATATAAAACAAAGCTTTTTAAACTGGCATGGGATATAATAGGAAGTCCTTTGGGATCTAAACATGAATTATATGAACGTTTTTGTGCAGGTGATCCTATACGTAACATAGCAAAGCAGTATATAAACTATGATAAAAGTACATTAAAAAATAGATTAAATAAATTTCTAAATACCTAGGGTTTTTAGAATGAAGGTTAAAAAATGGAGAAAAAGGGGGATTTATAATGAATGAAAAAGTAAAAAGAATTATTGAATTTGGAGCACGCGCTCCTCATTTTCATCCTAATTTCCCATTAATTTTATTTTGGAGTCAAAAGAGTGGGTGTACCTCATTTGCAAATTGGTTCTTTTCCCAGATAGGATTATATGAAGTTGCAATGCAGTATAATCCGTTCATTCATAATTATGAATATGATGTATATAAAAGCAAAGCAGGTTATACAACGAAATTGTCAAGAGAACTTCTAAAAGGAGAAAAAGATACGCTAAAATTAGTACGGAATCCTTACCAAAGAGCAGTAAGCTCTTTTGTTTCGCTTATTGCTCCACCGGGTATAGAAAATCCAGAATGGGCACCCATTAAAAATTTTATTTATAACGATAGTACATGCAAAAAGAAAATATCATTTAAACATTTTTTACATTATCTTCACGCAAACGGAGCAGATGCTGACTATCTTAATCCACACTATTCCCAACAATATATTCAAGAAGAAGAAGAGTTTGTGACCAACTATATATATTTAGAAGATTTCTCTAATGAAATTTCAAAAATAGAAACAAAATATAACTTACAGTCTATTTCACTAGACCCATTAACGAAATCATTGCATCATCAGGCGCCTAAGATGATTCATAAGGGAAACTATGCTGAAGCTGACATTACTGATCCATTATTTCCTCGGCTACCTACATATCAGAGTTTTTATGATACTGAGGCGATACAACTAGTTACAGATATATTTAATGAAGATTTTGAATCGTATCATTATCTTAAAATGGATATTTCTACAATATGAATGAATTTTAAAGTACTTGAATGAATCTAATATATAATCCTTTACTTTTAAATTGTAAAAAGTAAAGGATTACATGCAGTAATAAACCGAGGAGAATTACATTTCTCTCCGGTTTATTACTGTTTTAGTGATGGCGAAATTATCGGTAGATACACGTAAAAAGTTGTTCCTTCTCCAAACCTACTTTTTACAGATACTGTTCCTCCATGTGCTTGCGTAATAGTCTGAGTAATTGCAAGCCCTAGACCAGATCCACCATGCTGTCTTGTTCTGGAATCATCAATTCTATAAAAACGATCGAATACATAAGGAAGGTTTTCTAATTTTATGCCTGATCCATTGTCCTTTAAGGATATTTCTACTTGATTTTCTAAGACCATTAAAGAAATTGTTATTTTGCCTGTAGTCGAATCAGTATGTTGGACGGCATTATGGAATAGGTTTAAAATAATTTGTTTGATTTTATTAGCATCATAAGTGCCTTTTACTCCTTCTGTTAGATCATATGATATCTGTCGATTTCCACCTAAAACGCTTAACTGTGGTTTCATCTGCCAGATAAGTTTGGTAAGATTGGTTTCCGATAAATGGAGTCCAGGCTCACGATCCATTTTTGCAAGAAACAATAAATCTTCTACTAACTTTATAATGCGTTTTGATTCGCCGTGCATACTGTTTAAGGCATTATAAAGCTGTTCAGGGCGATTAGCTGCGCCTCGTAATAATACTTCTAAGAAACCATGAATAGATGTAAGTGGTGTTCTTAGTTCATGAGAAGCGTCGGCAATGAAACGTTTCATTTTCTCTTTTGTTTCTCTTTCATATTGAAAGGATGCCTCTAATCGCTTCAACATGTCATTATATGCTAGAGCTAATTGGTCAACTTCTTCTTGCCCTTGGTGTGTAGGTAGTCGTTCAGCCAAATTCCCCACATTCGTATTTTTCACTGCATTTACAATGTTAGAAAGAGGAATCAATGTATTTTTTAGAACGGGTAAATATAGCGCTAAACCGATAAGTAAAGCTAGTACAGATAGAACAATGAATGTTAGTAATTGCTGAAATAGAACATCGCGTAAAGGAGCAATATCTGTTCCGATTTGAAGAATTTGATTAGGAACTTGATTAAAATCTCCATCAGAACCGTTTGGAAGACTCCGAATAGGCTTGAAAACAATTAATTGCTCAATCCCCTCTTTATTACGTACTACTTTATAGGTTACTTGTTTACGATTCGAGAACTGTTCTAATATTTTTTCATATTCTTTACTAGATAACTTTAGCGAGGACATGCCCGTACTCTCTGCGAAATCTTTATAATCACCAGCTTTTCCGATAGTTGCAAGTGAAATATCTTGTGAAAACAGAAATCTTGGTCGATTAGGATCAGGATGTTTTTTTTCATTATTTTCTGAGTTAAAAGGAAGTAAATCTAATTCTGGTGGTAAAGACATCATCTTCGCTCGTAATGTCTCGGCTTCATTTTTATACAAGAAGTCTTTCATTACCCAAAATTGTAAAAGGCCAATACTTAAAAGAATAAGAGATAAAATAAATAATGTTCGAGTTAAAAGTTGCTTTCGTAAGGAACGAGACATTAGTTTTTTGTTTTTCAAGAACTGGATTATTTTCATCATGATAGATCCACACGATACCCCGATCCCCTAATTGTGCGAATAAGTCGGTGTTCTTTATCTTTCAGTTTTTCCCTGAGTGAACGAATATACACTTCCACAATATTTTCATCTCCTTGAAAATCATACCCCCATACTTTATCAAGTATCACACCCTTACTTAGTACAATCCCATGGTTAATCACAATATATTTAAGTAGTTCATATTCAGTAGGAGAAAGTTCCAAAATTTCATCTTTAAATCGTATTTCTTTTCTACGATCATCCACTTTAAAAGGACCATAAATAATTTCGCTGAATAAATTAGGAAACTGATTACGAAGACGTGCGTGTATACGGGCAAGTAATTCATCAAAACTGAAAGGCTTAATCACATAATCGTCTGCACCTAATGTTAATCCTTTCACTCGATCATCTACTTCGTCTTTTGCAGTAAGCATAATCACGGAAGTAAGAGCGCCACTTTTTTTTATCATTCGGCATACTTCAAACCCATCTGTACCAGGCATCATTACATCTAAGATGGCCACATGTGGCTCAAATTCTTGTACTAAGTTCATGGCACTTATTCCATCTGCCGCTTTTTTTACTACATATCCTTCGTTCATTAACCCGATCTCTAAAAACTGTAAAATATGTGGTTCATCATCTACTATTAATATTTTAACCCCTTTAAGAGAGTTCATGTTCTATGCCTCCTTTTTCTTCCTTATTGTTAGTATCTACGATTATGCTTAAAATTTGCTGAAAGTCATTCAAATACCTAGTAGTTTTTTGTTTTTTTGTCATTTTCTCTTTTCATACGAAAGATATTTCATGTATTCAGGAAACTTTCAGCTTACTTTCAAGTCCACTTCAGATAGAAGAAAGATAATACATTCAGGGCCTAGTTAACTTTATAAAATGATTAAGGAGTTGTAATTCTATGTTTTTACAATTGAAAAAACGATTGGATGTTCCTCTAATATTCATAGTCTTGTTAGCACTTTTTCTAAATAGCTATAATATTTGGACGGATCATTATGTGAATACTTATTATACGACTGCAGTGGCAAGTATGCTGCAAAACTTTCATAATTTCTTTTTTGGTTCCCTCGATTCAGCTGGGTCTGTAACAGTAGATAAACCACCTGTTGCATTTTGGATTCAAACAATTAGTGCCTATATTTTTGGGCTGCACGGCTGGAGTGTAATTCTACCTCAAGCATTGGCAGGGATAGGATCTGTATTGTTAATTTATTTTTTAGTTAAACCTTCTTTTGGTGTAGTTGCTGCACGTCTTAGTGCCTTAGCCTTTGCATGCACACCAATTGCAGCTGCAGTGAGTCGAACAAATAACATTGATAGCATGCTTGTATTTACTCTTTTGTTAGCTACTTGGCTCTTGTTTAAAAGTGTGAAGCGTGAAAGTGTTTGGAGTCTTTTAGGATCTTTCGCGGTAATTGGGATAGCTTTTAATATGAAGATGCTACAAGCATATATGATACTGCCTGCTTTTTATCTCTTTTATCTTTTAGCTGCGAAAGTAAACTGGAAAAAAAAGATTGGTTTCCTTACTGATGCAACAGCTATCATGCTCGTTATTTCTCTTTCTTGGGCGGTAATTGTAGACAGTATTCCTGAAAACAAACGTCCGTATATCGGAAGCAGTGAAACAAATTCAGTTTTAGAATTAGCATTTGGTTACAATGGCATATCACGTCTTACTGGGGATCAGGGAGTACCTGGTGCGAAGGAACATCAACAATTGCCTCAAAATAATATGTGGGGAATGCCAAATGATGGTGCTGAGAATGGTAAACAGGAAGTTCCAGCAGATGAAGGAATGCCTAATGCAAATGATCAATCTCAAACACCTGAAAGTAACAATGAAGTAGTGCAGAAAGATAATCATCAAAATGGAGCTAATTTACCACAAGGAAATGGTGATAATCAAGGATTCCAAATAAACAAAGGGGATGGTCCACCGACAGGTAAAAATGGTGGTCCAGGTGGCATGGCAGGCGGTATGTTTGGAACTGGAGAAAAAGGGCCGTTCCGTCTATTCCAGTCTGAATTATCTGGTCAAGCTAGTTGGCTGTTACCGTTTATTGTTATTGCTAGTATTAGTTTATTGGCTAGTGTAAGAAGAAATAATATAACCTTAAAACATAAAGAAGCTGTCTTTTGGCTCGCATGGTTAATTCCAGTTATGGCATTTTTCAGTATTGCTGGATTTTTCCATCACTATTATTTAATAATGCTTGCGGCTCCTATTGCAACTCTATTTGGAGCTGGTTCGGCACAGCTTTTTGAGGATTATAAAAATAATACTGGTTGGAAGTCTTGGCTATTGCCAATTGCAGTTGTAGGAACAGCAGGTTTCCAATGGTATATCATGCATCCTTACAGTGATGTCATTGGAGCTGAGTGGCCACTTTGTATAGCAGTAGCCGGAATTATCATGACTTTTGTACTTGTTTTGTTCAAGTATAAGAAGATTGTATTACCTTTTACGCTGCATATTGCAGGATTACTTATATTATTCATCGGACCATTGTATTGGGCTGCTACGCCGATTACATATGGTGGAAATAGTATGCTCCCACAAGCAGGCCCAAGTTCAGCTGATGGTAAAGGAGCTTTTCCAGGAGCAATGCCTGGATTTTCTGGACAAGGAGGACCCGGTGGTAACGGACTTCCAACTGAACGGGAATATATTGAAAAAGATTCTGCTTCACCAGAAGATCATATGCAAATTCCAAACCCTAGTAGAAAATCTTCAGGGTTACCAGGAAGTAAGCCAGGAGGTATGGATAACGAGAGTTTAGATGATAAAACTTTTTCATATTTAAAGAAAAATAATACCAGTGAACAATACTTATTTGCTACAACAAGTTATCAAACCGCAGCTCCTTACATTATAGATAAGGGGGAATCAGTAATAACGATGGGTGGTTTTTCTGGTTCAGATCCAGTGTATTCTGTTGAGGAATTAAAAGAGTTAGTTGTAAGTGGGAAAATAAAGTACTTCCTTATTTCAAATGAAGGAATGAGAGGGGGAAGTTCTGAAGTAACAAAATGGATTCAAGAAAATGGTGAGAAAATACCTTCTGATGAGTGGCATACAAAACAAAATGGCGGAAAAGAAGGTATGAGTATGGGTGGTCCTGGGCGCTCAAATACTTTATATAAAGTAACTTTGTAAAGGAGTGGTTAGAGTGGGAAACAATATATGTTATTCAATAATCATCCCCATGTATAACGAAGAAGCTGTTATTGAAGAAACGTATCGAAGACTGAAAAGGGTCATGAAAGATGCAAATGGTACGTATGAATTACTATTCATTAACGATGGAAGCCAAGACAAATGTGCGGATATTATAAAGCAATATATGATAGGTGATAAGACAGTAAAACTTATAGATTTTTCACGGAATTTTGGTCACCAAATTGCAATTACAGCTGGTATGGATTATGCAAATGGGGATGCAGTTATCATTATTGATGCTGATTTGCAAGACCCACCAGAGCTAATTCTGCAAATGATTGAAAAATGGAAAGAGGGGTATGAAGTAGTCTACGCAAAGCGAATGAAGCGTAAGGGTGAAACGTGGTTTAAAAAATGGTCGGCAAGCACGTTTTATCGCGTGCTTCGCGCCTCCACAGATATTGATATACCAGTAGATACGGGAGATTTTCGCCTTATGGATCAAAAGGTATGTAAAGAAATGAGAAAGATAAACGAAAATAATAGATTTGTTAGAGGATTAGTTAGTTGGATCGGCTTTCGTCAAATAGCGATTGAGTATGTTCGAGATGAAAGAGTAGCAGGTGAAACCAAGTATCCCCTTAAACGAATGGTAAAGCTATGCTTAGATGGAATTCTGTCTTTCTCTTATAAACCTTTGAAGTTAGCAATTTATTCGGGTTTACTTCTTTCTAGCTCAGGCCTTCTATACTTTATATATGTGCTATACCTTACTTTATTTACTGAAGCAACCATGAAAGGGTGGCCTTCTATCATTAGTATTATGCTAATTTTTAATGGCTTTATGCTATTTATGCTAGGCGTTATTGGTGAATATATTGGGCGAATTTATGATGAAACAAAAGGGAGACCTCTATATATTGTTCGAGAGTTTTATGGGGAACAGGAAAATGAAAAATTAGCCATCAAACATGAGCCAGCGTATGAATAAAGATTTAATACGAATTTTTAAGTTTTTAATAGTAGGTATACTGAATACGGGCATAGATATAGTAATCTTTTCATTACTTGTCATGGGAGACGTGTCCATTTTACTGGCCCAATCAATCTCCTATTGTTGTGGTGTAGCTAACAGTTACTTACTAAATAGGGTTTGGACATTTAAACAAGAGAGAAGTCGAGTTGTAGTAGAAGCATCTAAATTCATTTGTGTTAATCTTTTAAGTCTTATTATAGTATCTCTAATACTAAGAAGTATGTATGATACCTTGGGGCAGTCTTTAATTGTCTCTAAAGTGACTGCAACTTTAATTGGTAGCTTAATAAACTATGTAGGATCGAGGTATTGGGTGTTTCATACTTCTCACACTAAAGAAGTGAATTAAAATACGATGTAATGAAATGAATGGTTTGATATTTTTATAGAGGTATAAAATATAAGGTTAGAAATAACCTCCTCTAATTTATTGAGGAAGTTATTTCTTGTCTAAGCTGTATAATTTTTTGTGGTTACAAAAAGGAACTTTCGTAAGGGAACGTATAAGTAAGGTTGAATTTTTAAGAAAAAGTTAAGGAACGAAAGTCACAATAGGTTTACCAAAAACATATACGAGGTGGAATAAAAAATGGAACTAACGAAACAAAAGTTAATACAAATTTTACTCATAGTAAATTTAGGGATTAGTACGTGTGCAGCTATCGGAGTAGGCTATGTAGTTTACAAACAAAGTAAAAGTCCGAATTTTTCAGAGATGGGCTCAAGAGGGCGCGATAAGATATTCCCGGATAATGGTAATGGTCAATTCCAGCCGGGGCAAGAACAATCGGGGCAAACTCAACAATGGGAAGGAGAATAGAATTTTGAAAAAGTGGATTATCATTTCAACCATTATTGTTGTAATAGGAGGAGCGAGCGCTTGGTTCTTTCTCCATAAAACAGATAAAACACAAGGTGTTGTGGCAGCTTCTCAAACAACGACAGTACAACAAGGAAAACTGGAGGTAGCAGTTAGTGGTTCGGGTTCAGTTACAGCAAATACAGATCAAGATGTAACAGCGAAAGATACAATTCTTATTGTTGATACTATAAGTGTAGCGGCTGGAGATACAGTGAAAAAAGGTGACACGCTTGTAACCTTTAAAAATGGTGCTGTCGTTACGGCTCCATATGACGGGGAAATTCAATCAGTTAGTGTGAAAAAAGGCGGCAAAGCGTCACAAGGAACAATTCTTCTTCGTATGAAGGATGCAGATGGATATACATCACCTGTAACGAGAGGGAACAATAGTACAAATTCAGATAAAGCAAGTGGCGGAAATGGTTTGACAGCCGATAGTGTCAGTGTAAAAGAAGGTGATGTTGTAGAGGCAGGTGCAACACTTGTAACCTTTACAGATGGAAGTATTTTGCAAGCCCCAGTAACGGGGACAATTACAAGCCTTTCTGTTGCAAGCGGTGATTCTGTACAGGCTGCGGATCCAATTGCACACATAACAAACTACAATGCTTTGCAAACAACGATTAGTGTTGATGAATTAGATGTACCGAAAGTAAAAGAAGGTCAAGCGGTAAAAATAACAGCGAGTGCATTCGGAGATGAAACATTCAGCGGAAAGGTAATAAGTGTAGCAACAAAAGGAACAGCGGACAAAGGCATTTCTACATTTGACGTAACTGTACAAATTGAAGATCCGAAAAATATGAAGATTGGTATGTCAACTGAAGCAAGTATCTCAATAGAAAGTAAAGAAGGCGCATTATACGTCCCAGTAGAAGCGGTGCATACAAACGGAAATGAAAAATATGTACTAGTTCCTACATCTTCAGACGATGTAGCGCAGTCAACAAAAAAAGTGACAGTAGAAACTGGTATTTCAAATGATACGCATGTAGAAATTACAAAAGGGTTAGCAAAAGGAGATACGGTGCAAATACCGAGAGTTCAATCTAAAGGGAATTCTTCTCAAGGACCTATGATGATGCCTGGCGGAAACTCTCAAGGAGGATTTGGTGGCGGCAATTTCCAAGGAAGACCTGGTGGTGAGTTTGGAGGAAGATCTAACGGCGGAGCTCCAGCTGGCGGCGGACAAGGAGGGCGTTAATGTTATGGTAGAGCCAATTATTCAAATAAAGAACATGAAGAAAGTCTACGAACTTGGCGGCGAAACTGTAATGGCTCTAAAAAGTGTTTCTCTCGATATTCAAAAGGGCGATTTTATCTCTATCATAGGACCATCAGGCTCTGGGAAATCAACATTTATGAACATGATCGGATGCTTAGATCGACCGGATTCAGGTGAATACTTGCTAGATAATGAAGAGATAGGGAAAATGAAAAGCTCTGAGCTTGCGACGATTCGAAATGAAAAGATAGGTTTTATATTTCAAAATTTCAATCTGATAGCGAAACTTACAGCAGTTGAGAATGTCGAGCTTCCACTCATTTACCGGGGCATGAAAGCAGGAGAAAGAAGAGAAACGGCATTAGAAGCATTACGAAAAGTAGGGTTGGCAGATAGAGGAAACCATTTGCCTTCTCAATTGTCTGGTGGGCAACAGCAACGTGTCGCAATAGCACGTGCGTTGGCTGGACATCCTCCTATTCTACTAGCAGATGAGCCGACTGGAGCACTTGATAGTAAAACGAGTAAAGAAATATTAGGAATTATGAATGCATTAAATGAGCAAGGGCATACCATTATTCTTATTACACATGATTTAGATGTTGCAAAGAAAGCAAGCCGTGTCGTTCGGATTCACGATGGACAACTCTATGAGAATGGAGGTGAATGGTTTGCAAACATTCAAAATGGCGCTGAAAAGCATAAGAGCGAATAAAATTAGAGCATTCTTAACAATGCTGGGGATTATTATCGGCGTATCTTCTGTTATAGTCATGGTTGCGATAGGACAGGGATCGACCAAAGAGGTACAAGATCAAATTGGTAACCTAGGTACAAATGTATTAACGGTATCGATTACGGATTCAGATGCTACATTTAAAGAAACGGACGCAAAACAAATTCAGGATATTGATGGTATTAAAGATATTGCACCAACAGTGTCAGGAAGAGTAACAGTGAAACATGAAAAAACGAATACACAAGTGTCAATGATTGGAACAACTTCTTCTTACTTAGATGTCCGTGATTTAAAACTGCAATCAGGACGCTTCATTGCAGACTTGGATCAGGGAAATCATTCGAAAATTGCAGTACTTGGTGCAAGCACAGCACAAACATTATTCGGTTTAGGAGACCCGGTTGGTAAATCAGTAAAGGTAAACGGAACATCGTATAAAATTGTTGGGGTTCTTGAATCAGTAGGGAGTTCATTAGGAACAAGCGGAGATAGTACGATTATTGTCCCCCTTAGCACCGGACAGCGTTTAGCTGCCACTACGAATGTTGGGACAACATATGTAAAGGTAGAAAATGAAGATATGATTAATTTCATATCGACCCGAATTGAAAGAACGATGAATTCAATCATAGGTGATACAGATAGTTATAGCGTATCAAGTCCAAAAGATTTAATGGAAACTGCATCATCTGTCAATGATACGATGACATTAATGCTAGGCGGAAGTGCAGCAATCTCTCTTATCGTAGGCGGGATTGGTATCATGAACATTATGCTTGTATCAGTTTCAGAACGTACGAAAGAAATAGGCATTAGAAAAGCAATTGGAGCAAAGCGTAAAAACATACTGCTTCAATTCCTGATCGAAGCAGTTGTATTAAGTTCATTCGGTGGGATAATTGGAATAGGGATTGGGGTAATTAGTGCTCAAATATTTACGCTAGCTACAGGTACAACAATAGCGTATTCCATACCCGTTATGCTGTTATCATTTGTTTTCTCTTTATTAGTTGGAGTTGTATTCGGTGTATTTCCGGCGAATAAAGCATCTAAACTTGACCCAATTCAAGCACTACGATATGAATAAAAAAACAAAGTAATCGTGTCCAGCGATTGCTTTGTTTTTTATTATGTAAGTAATCATATAAAAAGATGCTGATTCATAAAAGAGGAGTAATAAATACATCGAAATTGCTGTTATCTTATTTAAAGTAGATAAAAATATATAATAGAATTCAATATTTTAGGGTTGTTTACAGGTTGTTTTTTGCTAGGGAAATTATTTGATTATCATTACTATTTCGTAAGCTATAAGGTACGTTTTACAACTTACAGGTAAAAAATACTCTTTTATAGATGGAGGTACTTTTTATGTCAGGTATTGTAATTGATAAAAAATATGAAGTATAACATTCCAAAAGAAAAGATTTTTACTTAGTCCGGGAATATAGAGTTTTGATAATTATTTAGTAAATAACTTTTTAATTAGGTACAATTATATGGAAAAAATTTGTATAAGCCTTTATCTTTTGTTATACTCTATCCATGTAAGACAATCCATATTTTTATAACAGGCGATGGAGTTCGCCATAATCGCTATTATATAGCTAATGACTCCTACCGATAGACAGGAATATTTCTGTCTATCGGTAGGAGTCATTTTTTTGTATATAAAAACGTATACAAAATTGGACTTCACTTTATATGTAGGAGGAATTTCAATGAAACCAACGATTGAAACATTTATAGCTCGTGAAATATTTGATTCCAGAGGAAACCCCACTTTAGAAGTCGATTGTATCTTATCGAACGGAGTAATTGGCAGGGCAACTGTACCTTCAGGAACTTCTACTGGAGAAAAAGAAGCAGCAGTTGAACTAAGAGATCGAGATCCAAAACGGCTAAATGGAAATGGGGTGTTAAATGCGTTAAAAAATGTTCAACATGTCATAGCCCCTAAACTCCGTGGAATGACTCCTACTCGTCAAAGAGAAATTGACGAATTGATGATTGAATTAGATGGTACAATAAATAAAAGTAAGTTAGGTGCTAATACGATGTTAGGAGTTTCTATGGCAGTTTCTCGTGCCGCTGCTGCTTCTGAACAAGATTCACTATACCGTTATATTGGAGGGATGGATATTGGTTTACCATTACCATTCTTTAATGTGATTAATGGCGGAAGGCATGCGGATTCTGGTATTGATATTCAGGAATTTATGATTACGCCCATAGGAGGGCCGACATTTAGATTAGGAATGGAATCTATTGTAAACATTTATCATAAACTAAAAAATCTTTTATCTAAGGAGGGCTATGTAACATCTGTAGGAGACGAAGGTGGATTTGCTCCAAGGCTATCTTCTAGTGAAGAAGCAATTGAATTTTTAATAAGGGCTATGAACGATGCGGGGTATCAATCTGGAAAAGATATTGCAATTGCTTTAGATCCGCCGCTAGTAAATTTTATAGAGAAGGGAAATATCACTTTGAGGGTAAGACTTTATCTAGTGTTGAGATGGTTTCTTATTATGAACAGCTCGTACAAAAATATCCTATCATTTCAATTGAAGATGGCCTGTCAGAAAACGATTGGGACTCCTGGAATGAACTCACAACAAAATTAGGAGATGCAATTCAAATCGTGGGGGACGATATTTTTGTAACAAATTCATCAATATTCAAACAAGGAATTGAAAAGAATATTGGTAATGCTATTCTCATTAAATTGAATCAAATTGGTACTGTTACGGAAACGATACAAACCATTCAAATGGCGAGAAAAGCTGGGTATCAAACTATGATTTCACATCGATCAGGCGAAACAGAAGATACATTTATTTCAGATTTTGCAGTGGGGATGATGGCAGGTCAAATTAAAACAGGAGCTGTTGCACGTACAGAACGTGTTTCTAAATATAATCAATTTTTACGTATTGAGGAAGAATTGGGGTTAAACCATTTTCAACACCCTTTTCAAAATAAATAAAGAGAAATTTCTTTCAATGAAAGCCATGTACTTTGATTGAAGGAGAAGATGAAGCATGATAAAAAAACAAGTGTGTATTTTCGCTCTGACGATATTGAGTATCTTTATAGCATGCACAGTAAGTATTGCAAAGAGTTCCTATGATTGGCATACAGGTGTAGACATTCCGTTTACATACATTCCTAATATTTCAGTAGAAAATCAAGGAATTGGTATCAAAGGTTCTCAATCGCTTTATTCTGAAAAACATACAATTAAGTATGAACTAGTAAAAAAGAAGTTTTTATCCGATGAAGTATTTGATTCAGTTGAAGTAAAGGGAAGCCATAACCCGAATGAGAGCTTTTTTATAAAGTTACGAGCACCTAAAGGAGAGGGATATCACATACGAATATCAGGTTCTGGACATGGAAATATTGGTATCATACCGTATGAAGTCAAAAATTGAATTATAAATAAAACCAGCTGATAAAATCAGCTGGTTTTATTTATAGGTTTATAATTTCCCTACATACATTCCTACAAAAGCAAAAAATAGACCTATAGTATAAGTGGCTCCCAAATAGAGAACGAAATGAAACCATTTTTTATTTGTACCAAGCCGAATAGCTTCCAGCTTGAATGTAGAAAAAGTTGTATAGGCCCCCATAAATCCTGTCCCCACCAATAGTTGCCAACTCTTATCCAATCCTGTTCCTACTATATATCCTAATAAAAAAGCCCCTGTTATATTAATGATAAATGTAGCCATTGGAAAGGAGGTTTTATTTCTTTTCTTAAACCAATTGCTGATACCAAAACGAGTAATTGCTCCACAAAACCCACCAACGGCAACCAATAAAGCATGATACTCTGTCATGACTCTGTTCCTCCTTTGGATTGTAAAACGTTTTGTTTCATCTCATACCTCATAAATTGAATTTCTCCTAGTTTATAGCCCATTCCAGACATAATTAAACCACCTAACATACTAATGCATACATATAGCAGCGCGAGCATCCACTCCGAATGATTGACTAATTTTATCGTTTCTACGCTAAATGTAGAAAAAGTTGTGAATGCCCCATGCCTATCCACTTAAGAATGGAAACACAATGAACTTTCGTTCATATAACCAAAAAACTCTCGAAATATTTGGTATCTTTAAAAATGGGCATACCAAATAAACCTAG